>NZ_DAISXK010000020.1:0-47513 GCF_036825875.1 Paucihalobacter sp.
CAAATTCTATTAATTTCGATGACCGCGCCTTTAAATACTGATAAGAATCTCGGGTTACCGCAACAATATCATGTTGGTCTAAATTAGGAATTGAGCCAATTTTACTAAATCGTTCGGTGATCGTTTGAAGTCTGTTGATGTCCTTTTCAATTTCTAACAGATATTCTTCGTTAACATTTTCGGATTTTAAAATTTCGTTCCATCCAACCAAGGAAGATAAAGGTGTACCAATTTGATGTGCTGTTTCCTTGGCCATGCCCGTCCAAAGTTTGTTTTGGTCGGCAATTTTGGTGCTTCGATAGAAAAAATAAGCAACTGCCGCAAACAGTACAATAATTAAAACTAAAGCCATTGGGTAGTACTTCAATTTATTCAGCAATGGCGAATTGCCGTAATATAAAGTAGACAAAACTTCATTGTCGTACTTAATTTCTATGGGTGTGTTTTCCTTTTTAAATTGTTGAATTAGATTAGAAATATAAATACTGTCTTGAGCTTTTTCTTCGTCTATATTGTTGAAATTAATCTCGCCTTTTTTACTCACGGTAATCATGGGCGTGGTTTTATTACTGGATAAAATTTTTATAGGAAGTTCACCAATATCGGTATCGGCATCTAAGTTTTTAGTGATGTCAATCTGCGCAAAAGACCAGTTTTCCATTTTAACGCGTTCTTCTGCCTTAAATTTTTGAAAAAACGAGTAGGTATTCCAAGAAATTAACGAAACTATTATTAGTGAAATTAAAACAAACGCGCTCCGGATAAAATTGCGGTTAATGCCTACAGCCATTATTGATGATTGGTTTTTGGTTTAAATATAACAGAATTATGTTAATATTATTATTTGTTTCTGTTGCTAAATTATTTTTAAGGCTATACTATATTAATTACATTTGTTGAAAATCGAAAATCTAATGATTTCTTTAGAACCTAAAGACCTTTCTACCGGAAGACTTCACGGCTATTTGCTGAGCGCTGTAGGACCAAGACCCATTGCTTTTGCAAGTACTGTCGATGCTAACGGCGTGCCTAATTTGTCACCCTTTAGTTACTTTAATGTATTTAGTTCCAATCCACCTATTTTAGTCTTTTCACCGGCACGTCGGGTTCGTGATAATACTACCAAACATACACTTGAAAATATTTTACAGCATAAAGAAGTGGTAATTAATAGTGTTAATTTCGATTTGGTGCAACAAATGTCATTAAGTAGCACCGAATACGATAAAGGCGTCAATGAGTTTGAAAAAGCTGGTTTAACCATGCTAAAATCGGATATGGTAAAACCATTTCGGGTGGCTGAAGCTCCAGTGCAATTTGAATGTAAGGTAAACGATGTAATTTCGCTGGGAACTGAAGGTGGCGCAGGGAATTTGATTATTTGCGAAGTGGTGAAATTTCACATTTCAGATGAAGTGCTTAACGAAGATCTAACCATTAATCAAGAGGCTTTAGATTTAGTTGCTCGCGCCGGTGGCAGTTATTACAGTAGAGCCAAAGCAGGTTTTTTTGAAATTCCTAAGCCTATAAAAAACATAGGAATTGGTGTAGATAGTATGCCTGAGCATATTAAAAACAGCATGATTTTAACAGGAAACGATTTAGGAATGCTTGGCAATGTAAGTGCGCTGCCAACCTTAGAAGAGATAAGCGCATTTGTTAAAGATGTGAGTACGCGCTATCCAAATATTTCAACCATGTCTCATAGAGAACGTCAAACCATTGCGCGCAACCACTTGAGTTTTGGTGATGTAGAAAGCGCATGGAAATTATTGTTGTCCGATAATGTAAAAGAATAAATAATAAATTTAAGTAAAGTAAACTAGTATGGAAGTTCAAGGAAAAGTAAAAATGATAGGAGAGACCCAAACTTTTGGAAGCAATGGGTTCAGAAAAAGAGAAATTGTAGTCACTACCGAGGAGCAATATCCACAAGATATCATGGTAGAATTTGTACAAGATAAAACCGACTTGCTCAATAATTATCAAGTTGGTCAAAGTGTAAAGGTTAGCATTAATTTACGTGGAAGAGAATGGACCAATCCGCAAGGCGAAGTCAAGTATTTCAACTCAATTCAAGGTTGGAGAATTGAAGCGCTGCAATCAGAAGGCTCAAGTCCTGAGATGCCACCAATGCCACCGGCCGATGCTTTTGAACCAGTGAGTAATATCAACGAGGACGAGCACGACGACCTGCCGTTTTAGTTAAAATAGAAAAGTCCCGTTTTTTAAACGGGACTTAATCTTGTGGTTTTAGGTTTGACCTTCATAAACAAACTCAAAAAGCAATGATGAACAAATTTTATCAACAAAGGTCATATCAAATATCTTTAAAAACTTTGTATTATCAAAGTAATGTTTAAACTTTAACGTCATAGAACCCACTATACCCCTATAGTCAGTTTAAATTATGAAGTTTTTAAGTGATGTCATACAATTTCCAAATCATAATGAGGCATCCGAGGATGGACTTTTAGCTGTTGGTGCTGATTTGTCACTAAAGCGACTGATATATGCCTATAGTATCGGTGTGTTTCCGTGGTTTGAAAATGAAGAACCCATTCTGTGGTGGTCTCCAGATCCGAGATTTGTACTGTTCCCAAATGAACTTAAGGTTAGTAAAAGTATGAAACAGTTTATGCGCATTTCTACATTTCAAATCACACAAAATAAAGCTTTTAGTGAGGTTGTTGATAACTGTTCGAAAGTTATGCGACCTGGACAAAGAGGTACGTGGATTACCCAAAACATGAAGTTAGCTTATAATGAACTTTATGAAGCAGGATTTGCAAAATCTGTCGAGGTTTGGGATCAAGAGCAATTAGTAGGCGGTATCTATGGGGTAGATTTAAATAATGGCGTTTTCTGCGGTGAAAGCATGTTTAGTTTAAAAAGCAATGCTAGTAAATTTGCTTTTACATCGCTGATCGAAAACGGTAGTTATAACTTAATCGATTGTCAAGTACACACCAATCATTTGGAGAGCTTGGGCGCAAGATTTATTTCCAGGCGTGATTATTTAAGGTATTTATTGCCTTAAACTTCGTGGTATCTAAAACAGTCTATTTCATGATCGTTAACCATGCCAGTGGCTTGCATGTGCGCATATACAATGGTTGAACCCACAAATTTAAATCCACGTTTTTTAAGATCTTTACTAAGAGCATCACTTATCTCCGTGGTAGGTGGTGCCGTTTTGTAATTGATAACTTTATTTTGAATAGGTTTACCATCAACGAATGCCCAAATGTACTTGCTAAAACTTCCAAACTCTTTTTGAATTTTTATAAAAGCTTGCGCGTTGGTTACTGCCGACTGTATTTTAAGCTTGTTCCTAATAATACCTGCATCTAACATTAGGCTATCCAATTTATGTTGATTATAATTCGCAATTTTTTGATGGTCAAAATCATCAAAAGCCAATCGAAAATTCTCTCGTTTTCTTAAAATGGTAATCCAACTCAATCCCGCTTGAAAGGTTTCGAGTAATAGAAACTCAAACAAAGTAGCATCGTCATAAACAGGCACACCCCATTCGTTGTCATGATAGGTTTCATATAGTTGGTCTCCTTCGCACCAGCCGCAGCGTTTTTTGGTCATGTTGCTTAAAGCGTTTTTTAATTTTATTGAGTTCCTATATTACCTAGTTTAATTCGGCTAAATAAATTATAAAAAATAAAATTCAGACGAGATTTTTTTATTATACAAGTAATTTATAGTTTTTTATATTCAGATGGTAGGTCAATTCCATATACCTTTTCCATGTACCAAAGTGGTGCTAATCCTTTTTCAGTACGTCTTTTATCAACATTTTCAATGTCCTTTATAGGAAATTGGTCAAATTGGCCCCAATAAAGACCATAGATCTGCTCTTTAGTATTAATTATTGATTTCTCTTCTTCAAACATGGTCCAAAAACTTTTTTTCATAGTGCCCTCGGCTATTTGTTCATCGATTTATGGTTTAAAAAAATTCCAAACATAATTACTTTTACCATAAGTTCCGCGTTGATGCCATAATATAATCCAGCCTTTGTTTTGCCAGCCGTAATCTTTAGTAATTTCAATTAACCTTTTTATGTTTAACGAATCAATTCTCGCAATTTCCACGCATTCACTGCCATTGGTGCGATATTCTTGATTTACTGCATATAAACTATCTATTTCTTTATAAATTTCGGGATGTTTCAAATTATTAAAAAACTCTGATATATGGTCTTCGTACTCACTTTCAATGTCGGCAAACATTTTCTCATGTCTAAAATTGTCAAACTCTTTAAAATTAAAAAATTAATCTTTTAACGCATTTCTGTGTTGTATCGATGCAATGAACAATTGTTTTGCTTTATCTAATTTGCCCAAGTTTAAGGCAGCCGCAGTTGGATAAAAATAAATTGAAACATCTTCCTTAGGTCTTAAATTTATTGCTTTTTCAAAATTCATGAGCGCTTTTTCAAATTCCTTATCTTTAAATTGGAGCATCGCTGTTCTATCTAATTCATCGTATTTTTCAAAACTATTTTGGCTACTGGAACAGGCTAGAGTTTAGAACAGAAATAATGTTAATATTATTTTCATAGTTTATAATCAAATTGAATGAAACAAGTATTGAAATACAGAGTATTTAGTTTTGGATTTCGAACAAATATAAATATATTTAAATCTGAACTATTCAATAACTTATGATAAAATTAAATTTAAAAATTGTATATTTACAATATAGATAGCGTAATTATACAATTATGAGTGTTGAAAAAAAATCCAAAGATTCCAACAGAGAAAAAATAGGTATTAAATCTAGAGTTGCCAGAAAATCTAGAAATCTAAGTATTCCTGCAAAATTTACTCCATATTGGGTGGTTTTGAATGCGAAAGACGCACAGGGAAACAAGATAGAATTAATAAGTCGCATTCGTGCAGGTGTTAAAAAGGCAGACTGGAAGCAATTTATCACTTACATTGGTTCTACGGAGAAGGAGTTTGAAAATATTCTGCCATCGTCCATAAGTAGTATGCAAAAAAAGACCGTTTACGGAAAAGAAACCTCAGAGCGAATCTACGAATTGGCGAGGTTATTTGGATTAGGTTACGAGGTTTTTGATACGAAAGAAGATTTTAAGAATTGGTTAATGACACCATTAAAAACCTTAGGAAACAGAATTCCTTTCGAATTGCTTGACAATAGTTTTGGATTTGAAATGGTAGAAAATGAAATTGTTAGAATACAATATAATGTTTACAGCTGATGATTGTTTACAGAGTTGCCAATGTTAAATATAAAGAAGCAACACTTTCAGGAATAGGAGCTGAAAAAGTTGGAGGAAGATGGAACAAAGTTGGAACGCGTGCAGTGTATTGTTCAGAAAATATATCGTTGGCTTTACTAAAATACTATATTCATTCTGAAAACATAGCATATTTACCTAAACATATACTGATTGCTGAAATTCAATTTCCGGACACCTTTATTATATCAGAATTGAACGAGCTTCCCGAAAAATGGTATCAATATCCATATCTTACAGAAACAACAAAAGTTTTTACGGAACTGTCAAAAGACCGCAATTTTTTTGCGCTTCGGGTGCCTTCAAGTATTGTTGGTCTGGAATCTAATATCATTTTAAATCCGCTTTATAAGGAGTTCGGAAAAGTTGAAGTAACTAGACTTATTGAATTACCAATTGATGATAGACTTAAGATAGGAATTCGTAAATAAGTTGTTTTCGAATAAAACTTTTTTCTATCATCTGAGATTTTTAACCATCGTTTTGTAAGAATTCAAAAAAAATCATACTAATGTGACTAAAGTCACTAATTGTTTAAAAAGAAGCAAATAACTTTGTATTCAAAATTTTATACTATGGAATTGGTAAAAACGTATAGTTCAAAAAACATCATATCAGAAAGCTTAAAAACAGCCTTAACTTATAAAGAATACACCCAACTCATCAACGATTTAGTAGCCATCGAAGCTAGCAGTGGCATAAATGCTACACCCGATTTGGTAGCATATACCAAACTCAACCAAAAACGTATGGCGCGTTGGGATAAAACAGTGAAAATTTCCGAGGATATACAGCAAAGAATAAACGCCTTTAATGGTAAAGTAACATGGTTGGTGCTTACCGAGTCTTGGTGTGGCGACGCCGCGCATGTACTGCCATTTATGAATAAAATTGCGGAATTAAACCCAAATATAAACTTGCAACTCGTTTTTAGAGATGAGCATCCAGAATTAATGGATCAATTTCTAACCAATGGTGCTAAATCAATTCCAAAACTTATTATGATAGATAATCTAAAGAATGAAGTTGTAAATACCTTCGGTCCAAGGCCAACAATAGCTACTGAAATGGTTGAAAATTTTAAAGCCACCCATGGTAAACTAACCGACGAATTTAAAGCAGAACTTCAAGCTTGGTATAATAGAGACAAGGGAGAAAACACAATTGCGGATTTGATAGACTTATTGGGAGTTTAATTTTTCCCTTTAAAATAAAAGGTAATAGTTCCTAATTGAGAACCTAAGTTCGCCTTATTAAATAATACGGCATTTGCATACTCTAATGCATGATCGGTTAAACATTGATTTTTTGTGGATGAGCTTTTGTTAATATAAGTATCAGTTACTTTGCCTTGGGAGTTTACGGTTATATTTACAACAATTTTTCCGCTTTCTTCGCATAAATAGCGCGGCGTATTATAGCTTAAAATGTTTCGGTCTTTTAATGAGAAGGTTAAGGTGCTATTTGCATTAACGTTTTTGGTAGATTTCGCGTTGCTTTTTAAATTTTTCAATAGGTCACTTACCGCATTAAAATCGCCTTGTTCCTCACTGGTAATGGCGTCTACACTTTTACTTCCGCCAGTTTCTGAATCGGTGAAATCGTTCGTTTCTAAATCGGTTTCTTCTGAATCGGTTTCGGCGTCAGTTTCTGTTTCAAAATCGCTGCGGTTGACGGTTTTGAAATTACGCATCATTTCTTTAAACGCGTCGTCTTCATCAAATGCCGAATTTGTTGTGGGTAGGGTTTGGTCTAGCTTTGGAAGATTTTTTTCATCTTCAATGGGTTGTGGCGTTATGTCGAAATAACTTTCTGCTATTTGCTCGTCTTTCAGCTTAATTTCAACTAAATACATAGACATCACTACCATTGCAGAAAGCAACAATGTAATAAGCATTGCTATGTGTTTATTGGAAAGGGTCACAATACTATATACGTGTATTTTTGAAATTTAGACTAAAATAGCATAAATTCTAAAAATAGCGACACGCTACTGAGTTTTTCGGTTTGCCTAAATCCAAATCTTTTCCTGGTGAAATCTAAACCTAAATGCCATGAATTCTTGTAGTTGGCATCAAAAAGTTGTACGCCAGTGCCAACGCGGTAAAAAGTGCCTTCCTCAAAATGACGATTTACTGGAAGGAATCTTCCGTAACTTCCTCTCAAAAACACATTGTCGTCGTTGGCAATAATATTGTATTGAAAGCTAAGGTGAAGAGGTAAAAATTGTAGATTATTGGATGCGTGCCAATTGTATTCAACGTTAAAACCTAAAAGCGATCGTCTATCAAATTGATAGCCTAAAGTATTATTGACAAAAACCGAATTGGGAACAAATAATGTACCTGTACTTTCGTCAAAAACTTCGTAATCTTCGTTCACACCAATGGTGGTTGCTAATGATGGCTTGTAGAAAAATCCGCTGGTTTTTTCAATTTCTTGACTATTTAAAACATTGAAAAACATAAAACAAACTAAAGGGAATGGAATGTATTTCATGTATAACTCTTAGAGAAAATACAATATCAAAAACTATTCCAAGCTATCGATAAACCCATCAATGGTTTGTGCATTTTCAACCTTAAAATTGCCAATGCGGGTGCGTCTCAGTGAGGTTAAATGCGCGCCGGAATTTAGTGCAATACCAAAATCGTTCGCCAACGACCGGATATAGGTTCCTTTGCTGCAGGCAACTTTAAAATGAATGGTTGTAGCTTCAATTTTGCTGATTTCAAAAGATGAAATTGAAACGGTTCTTGATGCTATTTCAACTGCCTCACCCGCGCGGGCAAATTCATACAGTCGTTTGCCTTCTTTTTTAATTGCTGAAAAAACAGGTGGAAATTGCGCAATTTCACCAGTAAATTGCGCGGTGGTTTTATAAATTAATTCTTCAGTAATATGTTGGGTAGGATAAGTATTGTCAATCGCTGATTCTAAATCGTAGGATGGCGTTGTGCTTCCTAATTCAAAAGTGCCGGTATATTCTTTTTCCTGACCTTGATAGGTATCGATGTCCTTGGTTTTTTTCCCAGTACAAATCACCAATAAACCTGTTGCCAATGGATCCAAAGTACCAGCATGACCTACTTTTATTTTTTTAAGTTTGAAGGCACGTCTAATTTCCCATCTCATTTTATTTACTACTTGAAAGGAAGTCCAGTTTAAAGGTTTGTCAATAAGTAAAACTTGACCATTCTGATAGTCTTCAGCGTTTAACATAATCAGTTGAATAATGCATAAATAACGGCAATAATACCAACAATGGTGCAATAAAGGGCAAAATAACTCAATTTACTCTGTTTAACTAATCTGATCATCCAAGTACAGGCGAATAGTCCTGAAACAAAGGCGGCCGCAAATCCGAGGCATAACGGTATAAAGGTGGTGCTGTTGTAGCTTAAATCACCACTAAATATATCTTTTACAATTTTCCCGAAAATAAGTGGTACTACCATTAAAAATGAAAATCGCGCGGCTTTGGTTTTATCATTTCCTAATAATACTGATGTAGAGATGGTAGCGCCAGATCGAGAGATTCCCGGCAACATCGCGATGGCCTGAGAAATTCCAATGATAAAAGCATTCGAAAAACTCACCTCTTTACTAGTGTTTTTTGCTTTGTCTGCCAGTAATAACAATATAGCTGTTACAATGAGCATATAGCCAACTAGTAAAATATTATTTCCAAAAAGTTGTTCTAACTGTTTTTCAAATAACAAGCCAATAATAACAGCAGGCGTCATTGAGAGTGCAATTTTTGACAAAAATTTTAGGTCATCGTTCCATTCAAATTTCAAAATACCTTTTAAAATTTCAAAAATATCCTTTCTGAAAACTACAATGGTGCTAAGTGCGGTTGCAAAATGCAAAACGACTGTAAAAAGTAAGCTTTCCTCTGGCACAGCCTGATTGCCTAAAATAGCCTTGCCCAGTTCTAAATGTCCGCTAGAAGATACTGGTAAAAATTCGGTCAAACCTTGAACAACACCTAAAATTACGGCATCTATTATTTCCATAAATTATTCAGGATTGAAGCCAAAAACTTAGAGTTTGATTTAATTGTTGGCATTGTCTTCTTTGTTCGGATTTAGCAGAATAGCATATACCTGAATACCCAAGCCAATTAATACTAAAGTTGGTGCCAATCGAATACGTCTCCAGCTAAAAATAGCATCGTTAAAAACGTTAGGGTCATTACTGCCGCCGCCAGTCATTAAAATGAAGCCTAGTGCTATAAAACCTATCCCTATGAACATCCATTTATAATTTTTTTTACCGAAAACTACATTGGTTTTTGAAACTTCTTTTCGTTTTTTTTCTCCCATAACAAGTTGAAATATAAAAGAATTATAATATTATAAATTGCTTACCTTAATGCTTGCAAAGTAATGGTTTTATTTAAAACAGACGATATTAGTCCTTATAATTAATAATATAATTGATCGGTTTTTAAGTTTAAAAATCGTTGTGTTGCAATAAATGTACTCATCCATGTAATGATGATTCCTAACAAAAATATCCCAACAAACAATGCTACTAATAATAAAGGTTCGTTGAGTAATTGTAATTCCGGAAAACTTTGATTCAAATAATATAGTACAACTGCCATTGCTGCCAAGGCTAATAAGGCGCCAATTATTCCAAGCTGTACACTTTTATAAACAAAAGGTCTTCTAATAAAAGTTTTTGTGGCGCCTACCATTTGCATGGTTTTGATTATAAACCGCTTGGAGTACACCGCGAGTCTTATAGAGCTATTGATAAGTAACACCGCTATCAAAGTAAATAAAGCGCTGATAATGAGTACCCAAAAAGTGATTTTTTTAACGTTGTTATTCATGATGAATACCAAATCGTTATCGTATCGAATGTCCTCTACAAAGCTTTTAGTGGAAAGTTCTTCGGTTATTTCGTTTATAACATCATTGGTGACGAAATCGGCTTTTAAATAAACATCGATAGAATTTTGTAAGGGATTAAAACCTAAGTAATCCATAAAATCTTCCCCGTTTTCAGCCTTCATGATTTCGGCAGCTTCTTCTTTAGAAACATAGGTGGTTGATTTGGTGTAATCGGCCATGGCCAATCGCTTTTTAAGTTGGTCAACTTCTACCTCTTTTGCTGATTCATTCAAGTATATGGTCATTACCACCTGTTCCTTAAAATGGTCAGCAACTTTTTTCGCATTAAAAATAAACAAGCCTAGGCAACCTAATAAAAATAGCACTAAGGCAATGCTTACTACTACAGAAATATACGAGGAAACTAATTTTCGCTTTTGGTATTTGTCAAAAGAAGATGCCATAGAAATTGATTAACGGTGTAAAAATATAAAACAAATTGATTAAGCTATCTATAACGAGGTTTAAACTTTTAATAGTGTTATATTAAACTTAAATTTGCGCATTAAATTGTAAGTAGTGATGAAATACGATTTCAATAGAATTGAAAGAGACTGGCAGAAATACTGGGCAGATAACCAAACTTTTAAAGCCGAAAACAATTCGGATAAGCCCAAATATTATGTACTCGATATGTTTCCGTATCCCTCAGGTGCTGGTTTGCACGTCGGGCATCCGCTTGGCTATATAGCATCGGATATTTATGCGCGGTACAAACGCCACAAAGGCTTTAATGTGTTGCATCCGCAAGGTTATGATAGCTTTGGTTTACCTGCGGAGCAATATGCCATTCAAACCGGTCAGCACCCTGCTTTAACCACTGAAGAGAATATTCAAACCTATCGCCGTCAACTAGATCAAATTGGTTTTTCGTTTGATTGGAGTAGAGAGGTGCGCACCAGCGACCCAAATTATTACAAATGGACGCAGTGGATATTTATTCAATTGTTTGAATCGTGGTATAACAATAACAGCAATAAAGCCGAATCTATCGATACGCTCATTATAAAATTTGCTTCTGAAGGTAACGTCAATGTAAATGCTGTTTGCGACGATGATGTAGAATTATTTTCTGCAGAAGCATGGAACAGTTTTTCATCAGTTCAACAACAAGAAATTCTTTTAAAATATAGGTTGACATATTTAGCCGAAACTGAAGTGAACTGGTGCCCAGCATTAGGAACCGTTTTAGCCAACGATGAAATCATAAACGGCGTTTCTGAACGCGGTGGCCATCCAGTGATTCGAAAAAAAATGACCCAATGGAGTATGCGAATTTCCGCTTACGCCGAACGATTACTGCAAGGTTTAAATGACATCGACTGGACGGATGCTTTAAAAGAAAGCCAACGCTATTGGATTGGGAAATCGGTAGGAGCTTCCGTTTCATTCAACGTCATTGCGAGCAACGCGAAGCAATCTCCTATTTCAGAAAGACATGTTATCGATGTTTTCACCACCAGACCCGACACCATTTTCGGCGTGTCCTTTATGACCCTCGCTCCAGAACACGAGCTAGTTGCACAAATCACAACCGATGCCCAAAAAGCAGAAGTTGAAGCCTACATCGAAAAAACAGCAATGCGCAGTGAACGTGACCGTATGGCCGATGTGAAAACAATTTCTGGAGTCTTTACAGGAGCGTTTGCGGAGCACCCATTTACCAAAGAACCAATCCCCATTTGGATTGGCGATTATGTTTTGGCAGGTTATGGCACTGGCGCGGTAATGTCCGTGCCCTGCGGCGATGAACGTGATTATGCCTTTGCTAAGCATTTTAATATCCCGATTCCTAATATATTTGAAGGTGTTGATATTAGCGAAGCAGCCTTTTCGGATAAAGAAAAAACGGTGATAACCAACAGCGATTTTCTAAATGGTCTGGGTTATAAGGAAGCCACTAAAAAAGCCATTGAAGCTTTGGAATCTTTAGGACAAGGTAAAGGAAAAACCAATTACCGTTTGCGCGATGCTGTATTTTCACGTCAGCGATATTGGGGCGAACCATTCCCTGTGTATTATGTGAATGGGATGCCGCAAATGATTGAGGCGAAGCACTTACCCATAAAATTACCAGAAGTTGAAAAATACCTACCCACCGAAACCGGCGAACCACCATTTGGAAACGCAACCATTTGGGCTTGGGATACGGAACGCAATGAGGTTGTAGCAAATACAAACATTAATCACACAACAGTGTTTCCATTGGAATTGAACACCATGCCAGGTTGGGCAGGATCTTCTTGGTATTGGATGCGTTATATGGATGCGGACAACACCGATGAGTTTGCAGGAAAAGAGGCCTTAAATTATTGGGAGAACGTCGATTTATATATTGGCGGTAGCGAACATGCCACTGGACATTTACTGTATTCACGCTTTTGGAACAAGTTTTTAAAAGACCGCGGCTATGCACCTACGGAGGAACCCTTTAAAAAATTGATTAACCAAGGGATGATTTTGGGGACGAGTGCGTTTGTACTTGTTTTACTCTTGCAGGCAAAAACTGCTGTAAGCTTTGATAATAAGGAAGAAGACAAAGAAAGATTAAGGAAAGTAAGTAGTGCACCGAAAGTTCTAATAATAAAGAAGGAAGTATTCGACGAAATTAATTCATTTGGACATTCAAACACAGTTGATAATTGGATAAAAATAAATAATATAAGCCGAGATATTGTTGAGCTTTACTATTCCAAAGAAAATCTAATAAAATCTCACATCGATATTTCCTTGCTTGAGGGTACATCCGATGAAGTTAACAAGGAAAAATTAAGACTTTGGCAACCTCAGTTTTTAGGTGCACAATATTTGTCTCAAGAACCATATTTTGCGATTAGAGAAGCGGAAAAAATGTCCAAATCCAAATACAACGTTGTCAATCCCGACCAAATCTGTATCGATTACGGCGCGGATAGTTTGCGTCTCTACGAAATGTTTCTTGGACCTTTAGAGCAATACAAACCATGGAATACTGCTGGTATTACAGGTGTGCACGGCTTCCTAAAAAAATTATGGAAGTTGTATGTAGGTGAACACGGTGTTAATGTGAAGGAGGCAGCACCTTCAAAAGAGAGTTTGAAAACATTGCACAAAACCATTAAAAAAGTCACAGAGGATATTGAGAATTTTTCATTTAATACCACCGTGTCCACTTTTATGATTGCCGTAAACGAACTCACTGCTCAAAAATGCACCAGTAAAGAAATTTTAGAACCTTTGCTAATCCTCATTTCGCCTTATGCGCCGCATATTGCCGAGGAATTGTGGGCGCAGTTGGGCAATAGCACATCTATTTCAACAGCGCCTTTTCCCGAGTTTGATGCCCAGTTTTTGGTGGAAAGTACTAAAGAATATCCCATTTCCTTTAACGGAAAAATGCGATTTACGATGGAGTTACCCTTAGATTTAAGCAAAGAAGCCATTGAAGCAACCGTATTGGCGCACGAAAAAACACAAGAACAACTCCAAGGTCGCACGCCTAAAAAGGTAATTGTGGTACCAGGAAAAATAGTAAATATCGTTGGATAAGAATATTTTAGGAGCCAAGAATTGATAAAAAAATTAAACGCAAAATTTCATCATCTGACAAAATTTCTGAATGTAAATTTGGCTCATTTTTTGATAAGTTAGTATAATTTTAAACTGAATTAAATTTTAGATAAACATGTTTGGATATTATATTTTAATTGGAGCTATTGCTCTTGTTAGTTGGTTAGTAAGTAGTCAGTTAAAACGCAAATTTGCGCATTACTCAAAGGTGCAACTGCGCAACGGGATGAGCGGTCGTGAAATCGCTGAAAAAATGTTGTCTGATAACGGTATTTATGATGTTGAGGTAATTTCGACACCAGGTAAACTTACCGATCATTACAACCCAAAAAACAAAACCGTTAATTTAAGCGAGTCTGTGTATCACGAACGCAATGCGGCTGCGGCTGCTGTGGCGGCACACGAATGTGGTCATGCCGTGCAGCATGCACAAGCGTACAGTTGGTTACAGATGCGTTCTACCTTGGTGCCAATGGTTAGCGTGACTTCTGGTATGTCGCAGTGGTTGGTATTTGGTGGTTTAATTCTTGGTGCTGCTGCTGGTTTAGGTTTTGGATTTTGGATTGCAGTAGTTGGTTTGGTCTTTATGGCTTTTGCAACGATTTTCAGTTTGGTGACCTTACCAGTAGAATACGATGCCAGTAACCGTGCTCTGGCTTGGTTAAAAGCAAAAAATGTGGTGACGCCAGAAGAATATAAAGGATCGGCAGATGCTTTAAAATGGGCAGCCAGAACCTATTTAGTGGCTGCTATCGGCGCCTTAGCATCCTTGTTATACTGGGCCTTGCAAGTATTCGGCGGCAGAGATTAACACATTAAAAGTTTTTAAAATATTAAGATCTTTCATTATGAAAGGTCTTTTTTTTTGACCCTACTTTTATGGTTAATCTGTAGTGTTTGCTCAGAATATGAGTCTGTTAGAATTAGATTTACATCTGGTTAGCCGAAATGGTTGATAATCTATATACTAATTTGCCTATCTATCTGTTGGTCGAGCGAAATGAAAGTTTCGGTACGCGACACGCCAGAAATGGATTGAATATTTTTATTAAGCACTTCCATTAAATGGGCATTGTCACGGCAAAGTAGTTTTAAAAATATACTCCAATGTCCGGTGGTATAATGACATTCAAGTACTTCGGGTATTTTTTGAAGTTGTTTTACGGCTTCGGGATTGTTCATGGCTTTATCTAAATACACGCCAACATAAGCCATGGTGGTGTATCCTAAAATCGCTGGATTTATAATAAATTTCGAACCTGCGATAAGTCCTGATTTTTCTAACTTTCGTAAACGTTGGTGTATGGCAGCCCCAGAAATCCCCACTGAACGCGCGATCTCTAAAACTGGGGTACGCGCATCTTCCATCAAGGCACGGAGAATTTTTTTATCGATGCCGTCTATGATGATATGTTCGTTTTTAATTTTCATTTTGAAGTTGGTATTAAGAGTTTCGGTTTGCGTTAGGGATTGGAGCATTTGTTTGAGCTCTCTACCCAACCAAAGTTGGGTAGAAGCGAGTGCGAAAAGCCCGACCTCCAACTTTTTTGGAAGTTGGAGGTAACGCCCAAAAAATTTATTCGTTTATTTATTAATTAAAGTTTTAATTTGAAATTGAAAACTCTAATATAGTTAATATTTTAAACAGAAACACGTTTTTTAGTTATTTAGTGGATTGTAACCAAGGTAAGGAACTTCTTTTTCGTTGAATTCTATATCAAAGGTTTTCAGCTCATCTAAAATCGGAGTGTAAACTTCTTTGGTAATCGGAATTTGTACACCTGGTGTGTTAATAGTGCCATTCAGAATAGCCAAAGTGGCAATGGCAACAGGTAAGCCGACGGTTTTGGACATGGCAGTGTAAGTTTGATCTTCGCCAATTACCACAAGACTAGAATCTATTTGGTGTTTTTTACCGTTAAGTTCGTAACCAAATTTGTGATACATGACAATCATATCCTTGTCGGTTGGGTCTAAGGTCCAACTATCCATCAGTATTTTTTGAAGGATTTGTGCTGGTGTGGCTTGTTTTAATTCAACTTTTTTATCGGCACTAAAAATATTGAGCTCTTCTAGCTTGTCCCAAATAATATCATCCTGGTCTATTTTTAAACTGTGTCGAAATTTTAATTCAACAGAATCGTTGGGGCTGTAAGGAAGAAACGCATTTACGAAATCGCGGTAGCTCATGTTTTCGCTGTCTTCAATTACATAGCTATCGTCAGTCATACCCAGCATGACGAACATGTTCCATGCCTTACTGAAACCTACACGGCGCATGGTGCCACGATATAAGGTTTTGATATTATCTAACCCGTAAACGCTTTGGTATTTTAATGAATCGCGGTTGGCATAGACTTCAAACTTACCGTAGTTTTCTATTTCTAAAAATTCGGTTCGCCTAAACAATCTGTGATAGGGAATGTATTTAAACTTGCCTTCTTGTAAAAATTTTGCGGCACCACCTTGACCGGCCAAAACTACATTGCGCGGGTTCCAGGTGAATTTGTAATGCCATAAATTATCGTCACTTTCGGGTGCGACTAAACCGCCAGTAAACGACTCAAACAAAATCATTTTTCCACCTTTGTCTCTAATGCTATCGATAACCTTCATGGCACTCATGTGGTCAATTCCAGGGTCTACGCCAATTTCGTTCATAAAAATCAAACCATTGTCGATGGCCTCTTGATTGAGCGCTTGCATGTCATCGCTTACATACGATGCGGTAACCATATTTTTTTTGAAAGTGATGCAGTCTTTGGCCACTTCAATATGTAAATGCGCAGGCAACATCGAAATGACAATGTCGGCATTTTGGATGGCTTCGGTACGTTGTGTTTTATTAAAAACATCTAAAGCGATAACCGAGGCATTTTGGTGATTTCCTATGAGTTTTTGAGCCTGATCATTATTGATATCTCCAATGATTATTTGAAGTTGTTCGGCAGTAGATTTATTCAATAAATACTGAATTAAATATGATGATGATTTGCCGGCTCCTATAATTAAAATGTTTCGCATACTAAGTTAGGTTGTGTATCTTTGTTAGACGAAAGTATTAAATTAAGCCTGAACAGCCGACTGAAATTCCAGATTTATTATGAACAAATCAATTTTAATTACCGCGACTATTTTAGGTGTTTTAAGTGTAGTTTTAGGAGCATTTGCAGCACATGGTTTAAAAAAGCTGATAAGTCCAGATGCCTTGGCAAGTTTTGAAACCGGTGTTAAATATCAAATGTATCACGCACTGTTTTTGTTATTTGTAGGGTCATCAACCTACGTAAGTAATGGTTTTAAAAGTGCTATTTTCTATTTAGTTTTAATAGGTATTGTATTTTTTTCTGGCTCAATTTATGGGCTTGCCACTAATAGTTTAAGTGCTTTCGATTTTAAAAAGATTGCATTTATTACCCCAATTGGCGGACTTTTACTTATAATTGCATGGGTAACTTTATTGGTTAATTTCATAAAATTGAAATTAGAATAGTTGTTAATTTTTGTTTGAAGGCTAATATTTATTCTTAATTTTGTGCTCTAAACAACGCAAAATTATGGTAGAATACACGCCAGCTACGAAATCGATTTCGTTAAAATCATTAGGCATCAACAATGCCAAGGTTAGATACCAATTATCACCTGACGAGCTTCACGATATAACTGTTGAAAAAGGGCAAGGCGTTACGGCTTCATCCGGCGCATTAGCGGTAAACACTGGAGAATTTACTGGTAGATCACCAAAGGACAGATTTATTGTTAAAGATGCAATCACTCAAGACCGTGTTTGGTGGGGCAACATCAATATTCCATATGAATCGGATGCTTTTGACGCATTGTATAATAAAGTAGTTGATTATTTATCTGAAAAGGAACTTTTTGTTAGAGATTGTTACGCTTGTGCTGATCATAACTACAATCTTAATATTAGAGTTGTGAACGAATATCCATGGAGTAATCTGTTTGTTTACAACATGTTTTTAAGACCCAACGAGGAAGAACTTGAAAATTTCAAACCAGAATGGACTGTTATAAATGCACCTGGATTTCATGCCAATCCGGAAGTTGACGGAACCCGACAACACAATTTTGCGATTTTGAATTTTTCCAGAAAAATTGCCTTGATTGGTGGTACGGGTTATACAGGCGAAATAAAAAAAGGAATTTTTTCTGCCCTAAATTTTATCTTACCTGTATTTAAAAACACCTTGCCCATGCATTGTAGTGCAAATGTTGGAAAAGATGGTGATACAGCGATATTTTTCGGTCTCTCTGGAACTGGAAAAACCACACTATCGGCAGATCCCAATCGCAAATTAATTGGCGATGATGAGCATGGATGGACCAATGAAAATACAGTTTTTAATTTTGAAGGCGGCTGTTATGCCAAAGCCATTAACCTAAGTAGAGAAAGTGAGCCCGAAATATTCGATGCAATAAAACGCGGTGCTATTTTGGAGAATGTGGTTATGGACAATGATGGCGAAGTGGATTTTAGCAATACAAGTATTACCCAAAACACTAGAGTTAGTTACCCAATTTATCATATAGACAATATTCAAACACCTTCAATTGGTTTTAATCCTAAGAATATTTTCTTTTTAACGGCTGATGCTTTTGGAGTTTTACCTCCAATTTCTAAGCTCACACCTGGTCAAGCGGCTTATCATTTTATTTCTGGTTACACGGCTAAAGTTGCAGGAACAGAAGAAGGTGTAAATGAACCGCAGCCGAGTTTTTCGGCTTGTTTTGGAGCGCCATTTATGCCATTACATCCCACGAAATATGCCGAAATGCTCAGCAAAAAAATGCAAGAAGCAGGTGTTAATGTTTGGCTAGTAAATACGGGATGGACTGGCGGACCTTACGGCGTGGGAACACGTATGAAATTAAAATACACACGTGCCATGATCACTGCAGCAATGGATGGCAGTTTGGAAGCGGCCAATAAAGATAATTATCATGTTCATTCTGTTTTTGGAGTACAACAACCTCGTACTTGTCCCAATGTACCAACAGAGGTCTTGAGTCCAAGAAAAACATGGAATAATGATGAAGCTTACTATAAAACGGCTTATAAATTGGCACAATCTTTTGCTAATAATTTTGAAAAATTTAAGGCCAACGCAAGTGATTCTATTTTAAAAGGGGCACCAAATACTGAAAAATAAATACGAGCTTACAACAAATAAAAAATGCGATTCCTAAAAGAATCGCATTTTTTTATGTGTTATTGTTATTTATTTACTTCTATTAGCTTTTTCAATATATTTTTCTAAAGCCATGGTCATTGAAGGTGTTTCGGGAGTTGGTGCAGCTATATCTACGCGCAATCCTTTTTCTTCCACTGCTTTTAAGGTTGTATTTCCGAAAACTGCTAAACGGGTTTCTTTTTGTTCGAAGTTAGGAAAGTTATGAAATAAAGATTCAATTCCCGACGGACTAAAAAAGACTAAAATGTCGTAGTAAACGTCTGCTAAATCAGATAAATCACTTATAACCGTTTTATAAAAAGTGGCTTGTTTGTAATTAACACCTAATTTGTCTAAAAACTCTGGAACCTCTGGTTTAACTTTATCGGTTGTTGGAAGTAAGAATTTTTCGTCCTTATATTTCTTTATCATCGGTGACAAATCTTCAAAATTACGCTTTCCAACATAAATTTTCCGTTTTCTGTAGACTACGTATTTCTGGAGGTAGAAAGCTACAGCTTCCGATTGACAAAAATATTTCAACGTATCTGGCACTTTATAACGCATTTCTTCAGCCACTCTAAAAAAATGGTCAACAGAATTTCTACTAGTAAGAATAATAGCGGTATATTTTGTTAAATCAACTTTTTGTTGGCGAATATCTTTAGAAGGGACACCTTCTACGTGTATAAAAGGCCTAAAGTCAATTTTAACTTTTTGTTTCTCTATTAAATCAAAATACGGTGAGTTTTCTATTTTAGGCTCTGGTTGCGACACTAAAATTGTTTTTACCTTCATGTAATTCGGGTCAATTTAAATGTTATAATTTTTTATCAGATAGTATAAAATGATATACGGTCCGATTTCAAGTGCGCAAAGATACAAAATAAAATAGAAAAAATTAGAAATCAGCAACTTTTGAAAGTTTTGAAATGATGAAATAAAACCAATAAAATTTATGAGAAGAATTATCCCAAACACTACATATATAGAAAGCTTTGTAGGTTCTAGACTGTAGATAAATATTATATTAATGGGAATTAGGATGATGCCGATAAAGTTTTTGTAGGTAGTTTTTTGAAATAAATAAGTATCTATTAATTTATCAATCTCAAAAAGACTTCCGATAAGACGCTCTACGAGTACTTTAATAAGTATAAACGTGGCGATGGCAAATAATAATTTTAAGAAAAACACAAGTTCAAATATTGAATTTCCAACAAAGGTATTGAAAGTCAAATAACCAAAAATAGTTATTGAAATAACGGAAGCGGCAAATAAAAATGCATCAAAGCCATCAATGAATTTTTGATCTCTTGCGTAAATTTTTAGGTAATTTGAATTGGCTACGATGTATAAAAAATCCTCAAAACGTTTTGCAAACAAGAGCTTAGAAGCAGTTATACACAAAAATGCTAACATCAAAAAGACGGTATACCAATCGTTTAAAATTACTTCCCTTAACATTTAGCGAAGTTAAAAAAATAGTGACAACATTTTAGATAGACGATTATTTTTCAATGCATACATTTCATCGATTATTTTACAAATAGTTTACTTTTGCTAAAAATTTAGAGACCTTGTCAAAAAGTATAGTCATTATACCAACCTTTAATGAAATTGAAAATATAGAATCAATTATCAGGTCTGTATTTTCTCAGCCTGTAGATTTTCATATTTTGGTTGTAGATGACAATTCACCCGATTTAACTGGTGATAAGGTTGTAGAGCTTTCAAAAGAGTTTGAAAACCGACTATATTTACTTGAACGCAGCACGAAACAAGGACTTGGGACCGCTTATATTGATGGTTTTAAATGGTGTCTGGCAAAAAATTTCGATTTTATTTTTGAAATGGATGCTGATTTTTCACATAATCCAAATGATCTAGTACTACTTTACAACGCTTGTGCAACTGATGGTTTTGATGTAGCCATTGGTTCAAGGTATATCAAAGGTGTAAACGTTGTAAACTGGCCGATGAGTAGAATATTACTATCTTATGGAGCATCATTATATGTAAGGTTCGTCACCAGAATGCCTATTAGAGACACCACTGCCGGGTTTGTTTGTTACAAAAGAAAAGTTTTGGAAAGCCTCGATTTAGATGGCATAAAATTTGTCGGCTATGCTTTTCAAATTGAAATGAAATTTAAAGCCTACCTTAAACGTTTTAAAATTGTTGAAATTCCGGTGATTTTTACCGACAGAACCAAAGGAAAGTCTAAAATGAGTGGATCCATTATTTCAGAAGCTATTTTTGGTGTGATCAAAATGAAGTTAAATAGTTTGTTTAAAAACGTATAATCATGGCCGATAAATTAACACTTATTAAGCACGTAAAAATTGTAAATGAAGGCAAAATATTTGAAGGTGATATCCTAATAAAAGGTCAGTTTATTTATGAAATTGCGAGTTCTATCAGCGCCAAAACTGCCAATGTAAATGTTATTGATGCAGAGGGCAACTTTGTTATTCCTGGGGCTATTGACGATCAGGTTCATTTTAGAGAGCCAGGTTTAACGCACAAAGCGACCATCGAAACTGAATCGAAAGCCGCCGTTGCTGGCGGAATTACCTCGTTTATTGAAATGCCTAATACCAATCCACAAACAACCACAATCGATAAGCTTGACGAGAAGTTTGAAATAGCAAGAACCACTTCTTATGCAAATTATTCTTTTATGTTTGGTGGCACCAACGATAATTTAGAAGAAATTTTAAAAGTGAATCCGAAGGAAGTCGCTGGTTTAAAATTATTTCTGGGTTCTTCAACGGGTAATATGCTCGTTGATGACCCTCAAATCCTTGAAAAAATATTCGCGTCAACAAACCTACTCATTTCGGTGCATTGTGAAGATGAAGCCACTATCCGGAAGAATACACAAAAATATATTGATAAATATGGTGATGACATTCCTATGCATTGCCATCCGCTTATTAGAAACGCAGAGACCTGTTATTTAAGTTCATCTAAAGCGATTGAACTTGCCAAAAAAACTGGTGCGCGATTACATGTATTTCATCTGTCTACAGCTAAAGAGATGGATTTATTTACCAATAAAATTCCATTAAAAGATAAAAAGATTACGGCCGAAGTTTGTATTCATCATTTGTGGTTTAGTGCTGAAGATTACGAGAAAAAGGGCTCTTTAATAAAATGGAATCCTGCTGTAAAAACTAGTAAAGATCGCGACGCATTATGGAAGGCTTTATTGGACGATAGAATAGATGTCATTGCAACCGACCACGCACCGCATACCTTTGAAGAAAAGCAACAAGTTTATACCAAAGCGCCTTCGGGTGGACCTCTAGTACAACATGCTGTTGTCGCAATGTTTGAAGCTTATCACAAACAAAAAATTTCAGTAGAAACTATTGTTCAAAAAATGTGTCACAATCCTGCCATTCTATTTCAAATTGAAAAGCGTGGCTTTATTAAAGAAGGTTATTATGCCGATTTGGTAATTGTAGACGCTAACCATCCGTGGACCGTAAATAAACAAAACATTTTATATAAATGCGGTTGGTCGCCATTTGAAGGAACAACTTTTAAATCTAGAATTTCTCACACTTTTGTAAATGGTAATTTGGTGTATAATAATTTCAAACTTACTAAAGAACGCGCTGCCATGCGATTAACTTTTAATCGATAGTTCATGATAAGAATTTTAATATTGGCATTAATCGGTATTATCTTGTTTTCTTGTAATAAAGAAAGACGCCCAGACAAGCCTAAAAATCTTATTTCTGAAGCCCAATTTTCAGATATTTTATTTGATATGTTTGTTATTAATTCGGCAAAAGGGGTTAACAAAAAGGCCTTAGAAGACAACGGTGTTTTTCCACAAGATTACGTTTTTAAGAAATATGATATTGATAGTCTTCAATTTGTAAACTCCAACACGTATTACGCTTTCGATCAAGAAAAATATCAAAAAATATTAGACAGAGTGCAAAACAAAGTTCAGAGTGAAAAGAAAATTTTTGAGGCCGCTCTTGAAAAAGAAGAAGAAGAACAGAAAAGAAAGCAAGATTCTATAAAAGCACTAAATATAAAAATACGCGATTCTCTTCAAGATCAAAAAAAGATGATTAAAAGAGAGTTTTCTGAGATTAGACTCGATAGTTTGCCGTCTTAATTTTCATCAAAATCTTGTCTGAATAATTTTGCGGTCTCAGCGATGGAAACTTCCATAGGCTTAAATTCAAACTCCAACTGCGTTTTAATTTTATCGCTACTAAATCTGGTCTTGCTAACTGCCGATTTGGCCATTTGTTTTGATAATTTTCGTCGTTTTCCAAGTAATTTAGAACGAAGCCAATCCAAACGCCAAGCAAGAGATAATAACCATTGTTTCGCTTCTTTTTTTGGGGATGCTACATTTATTTGATTTGCCACATCAGTAAAAAATTTCTTAAAAGTCAGATTTTCCGAAACTAGTACAAATTTTTCGTTCGTTATATCGCTCTTCATTAAAAGTGTCATCGCATTTATCACATCCCAAATATCAACAAAACCTGTTGTGCCAGTGGTATAATGGCTCATACCTTTACAAACTTGTTTAAACAAACTTCCGCTTCCACCAGCATTCCAAAAACCAGCACCAATAATAATTCCGGGATTAACAATTACTGCATTTAAACCTTCTTGTACCCCGCGCCATACCTCAATTTCAGCACCATATTTGGTGATAGCATACACACTGTTGTCAAGTTCTTTATTCCATTGTGTAGACTCATCAATAAATAGTTCCGAAGGTTTTGGTGCGCCTAAGGCGGCTATGGAACTTACGTAACACAATTTCTTCACATGGTATGTGAGACACAAATTAACAACATTGGCAGTCCCTTCAATGTTTATTTTTTTTAAGATATTGTATTTATCGGGTTCAAAAGAGACCAAAGCTGCGCAATGATATACTAGGTTTATGCTAACAAAAGCACTTTCCATTGCTGGAATATCTGTAATATCGGCTTCAACCCAGTCAATTGCATTGTAAATAGCATTGGGATTATCGCTGAAATATGCAAACACCTTTTTTACCTCTTCTAATTTGTGTTTGCGTCTGTAAATCGCTCTTACGTTTTCACCTTCTGAAATTAATTTAAAAAGT
This sequence comes from Paucihalobacter sp., assembly GCF_036825875.1. Lineage (NCBI taxonomy): Bacteria > Pseudomonadati > Bacteroidota > Flavobacteriia > Flavobacteriales > Flavobacteriaceae > Paucihalobacter > Paucihalobacter sp. Next base: position 24,046 of record NZ_DAISXK010000020.1, read on the forward strand.
AAATGTGAGCCAACCAATCCTGTGCCGCCAGTAACTAAAATCATGTTCTAAAAGTAAAGAAATAATCGATATTCCCAGTTATTTATGCTTGTATTTTTATATTTGCGCCATAGTTATAATTCACTCAAAATATGTTAAAGAATTTAGTAGAAGAATTACGCTGGCGCGGAATGGTGCACGACATCATGCCAGGTACAGAGGAACAACTTTTAAGTGAAATGACAACAGCTTATGTTGGCTTCGATCCAACATCCGATTCTCTTCATATTGGAAGTTTAGTGCCAATTATATTACTAGTACATTTGGAAAAGGCAGGTCATAAACCCATTGCATTGGTTGGTGGTGCTACAGGTATGATTGGTGATCCTTCGGGGAAAAGTAACGAGCGTAATTTATTAGACGAAAAAACTTTAAACCACAACGTTGAAGGTATAAAAAATGTGCTTTCTCGCTTTTTAGATTTCAACTCTAAAGCGGAAAATGCACCTATTTTGGTGAATAATTACGACTGGATGAAACAATTTAGCTTTATAGATTTTGCACGTGACGTTGGTAAACGCATCACAGTAAATTATATGATGTCTAAAGATTCGGTTAAAAAACGCTTGCAAGGCGAAGGTACGGTTGGGATGTCTTTTACCGAATTCACCTATCAACTTATTCAAGGTTATGATTTTTATCATTTGTACAAACACCACAATTGTGTTTTACAAATGGGCGGCAGCGACCAATGGGGAAATATCACCACTGGAACCGAGTTGGTGCGACGCATGAATGTTGGTGAAGAGGCCAAAGCTTTCGCCATGACTTGTCCGTTAATCACAAAAGCCGATGGCTCTAAATTTGGAAAAAGTGAAGGTGGCAATATTTGGTTAGATGCCGATAAGACATCCGTTTATAAATTTTATCAGTTTTGGATGAATACTTCCGATGAAGATGCTGAAAAATATATCAAAATTTTCACCTTTTTAGATCAACTAACTATCGACAACCTAATAAATGCTCATAAAATAGCACCACACCAGCGCCTACTTCAAAAAACCTTAGCTGAAGAAGTGACGACCTTTGTTCATTCTAAATCCGATTTTGAAAATGCAGAAAGAGCTTCTTCTATTTTATTTAGTAAAAATTTTAAAGCAGATATTGCCACTTTAAATGAGGCTACGTTTCTTGAAGTTTTTGAGGGTGTACCACTTTTTGAAATTTCAGGTGCTGAGTTTTCAGAAGGTTTAGATATGATAGCAGCGCTTTCAGCCAAAACAAATTTTTTGAGTTCCAACGGCGAAGCGAGACGCGCGCTCAAAGAAAATGCCATTATGGTAAACAAAGAAAAAGTTGCAGAAGATTACATTTTAACCAATGCAGATTTAATCAACCAAAAGTATATTATCCTGAATAAAGGTAAAAAGCATACCTATATTATAAAGGTTCAATAAAAAAAACGGCTGCCTTTAAAAGCATCCGTTTTCAATTAACCAACCAATTTATAAAAACTTAATCTTAAAAGTTTGCTTGGTCGCAAACTAATTCAATACCTTACAAAACCATTAAATTACAACCTCTAATATCGGAGTTGTCAAAACGTCCAATAACTTCAAAAGTTTCTTCAGAATGCACAACACCAAGATCTTGTGTTGCTATAAACGAACAAGAATTAATATTAGCTAAATCGATAATATTAATACCGCCATTTTTATATTCTGGTAAAATTTGAAAAGCGTCTTCTGTATCGCGAATTAAAATTTTCATCCATGGTGGACATTCAAACAAACCGTTTCCTTTAGAGTATGCTTGGCTTAGTAGCTCTGTCATACCATATTCACTATGAATGGTTTCAACCCCAAAACCATTAGAAAGTTGTTGGTGAAGTTGACTGCGAATCAATTCTTTTCTTCGGCCTTTCATGCCACCAGTTTCCATAACGATAGTGTGTTTTAATTCCATTTGGTATTGTTCTACAAAATCTAAAAGCGCAAAAGAAACACCGATCAATAAAGTTTTTTTGTTTTGAGATTCTAATGTTTCCAGTGTTCTATGCAGTTCATCAAGGTTGTGGAGGTAGAAGTTGCTTTCACTATGCGGCGAGTTTTTAATAAAATAGTCCACCATAAAAATTAGCGATGAACCTTCGCGCTCTAAATAGGAAGGAAGCAATGCCAAAACCACATAATCCGAAATATTGCCATACTGAATTTCAAATCCTTTTACAAAACTTTGATTATAGAGATTGATATCAGTTACAAAATGTTTGCTTGTTAGGCTTCCTGTAGTTCCGGAACTTGTAAAAACAACTTCTGGTTTTTGAGTATTTGAAACAACTTGGTGGCTCTTAAAAAATTGAATGGGTAAAAAAGGAATATCACTTACATGATGAATATCGCTGGGATGTTTAAATAATAAATCGCAAAATGAGCGATATACAGGATTATTTTCAAATTGAAATTTAAACACCTTTAAGGCAACCGAATTAAATGCTTCGCGTGAATTTATATTGAAAATATCCTTGGCTAATTGCATGTAGCAAAGTTATTGAAAATAAAAAAGCGCTGCCTAGGCAACGCTTTTTAAATATTATATTAAAATCAAATTTATTTGATAATTAATTTTTTTGTAACGGTAGCTTGATTTTGTGTCATTTTCAAAATGTAGATACCAGTATTTAAATCACCAACATTAAGTGTATTGTTGATAATAGTTTCATTCTTCACTTGTTTCCCTAACACGTCATAAACAAATACGTTTATTGCATCTGAATTTGTGGTATTTATTGTCACCAAGCCGTTAGATACTGGGTTTGGGTAAAGTGAAAAGTTATTTGAATTAAATTCCGCAGTAGAAAGTGTTCCTAATGGGAACGGAAGCGTGGTAGCATCGTTGGTAGTACCGCCTTCAAGCTGGTCAACTCCACTAAAAGTCCAATTAGCTAGTACAAAAGTTGCGCCGTCAGGACCTGTACCACTATTTCGTTTAGCCCAACCATCTCGATAGTCCCATGCTAGTGTCGCTCCAGATTCATAAGTGATTTCACCAAATGTATCTATGACTATACCATTTTCAAAAAGCTCTATAGCATCATCTCCATTTATGCCCATTGCGCCTGTAGTGAAATCAGGAGAGAAACCAAAAAAAGCTTCAAAATTAGGAGCTTCTGATGAAACGTAAATAGATTGTTGCGCACTTGCACTAATTGCTGGGAATGTAAATTCTACGCCGTCAGTTCCGCCACCGTTATTGGCGCTTCCTAAACCGTAAATACTTAAATCTGCAATATCTTCTAAAACTAATATTTCAATACCTTTAGGTGTTCCGCCTGCCAATGGACCATCATAAACCCCTGATAAAACGAGTGCGTTGGTGGATGCAGGTACTACATTTCCAGTAACTGCAATGATTTGAGGTGTTGCTCCTGACGAGGCTATAGTTACATCTCCTGAGTAGGCTCCTATAGCCAAACCTGATACCAATCTAACGTAAACTTCAGTTGAACTTACGGTGCCGCTTGTTTGTGGTACAGAAACTGAGTTACCAAATCCAGATTCGGCAGAAAGAGAGACCTGGAAACTAGCCGGTGCCGTGACGGTAATGTTTTCTGTTAAAAATATAGCTTCAACAGAAAATGAATCCGATGTTGATGGACCATTTCCCACAGAGTAGGTTAATGAGTTCACACTTCCTGAAACCGTGATTTGAGGATCGGCAGGTGCAACAGTTCCATTAACCGGTGCTGTTGAACTGGTTGCTCCAGAAGAAGATGCAGTTACATCCCCCGAATAGGTGTTAGATGGCAGACCTTCTTGAAGTCGCACGTAAATTGTTGTTGAAGGAGCTGTACCGTCTGTTTGAGCAACACTTACAGAGGAACCAAAACCAGTACCTGAACTAAGCGATACTTCAAAATTTGTCGGTGCTGTTACTGTAATATTTTCATTTAAATTAAGGCCAGAAACGTCTAGTGTACCTTCTTCTGACGGACCGTTGCCTTCAAAATAATCTAAACTTGGAATAGAACCAGAAATATTTATAGAGGGCGTTGCAGCGCCTTCAAATCCAGTCCAAACTAAATCGTCTATTACAAGCTGTTGATTGCCTGTCGCACCATATAATCTCAATGCCAGTGTAAAATCGCCAGGGATATTTATATTTTCAACAACAAAAGGTACAACAGTGTCATCTGCACCAGCACCAAATGTTGGTTCAAATTGAGCGACAACCGAACCATTTATAACAAGTTCTATTCTTCTTTGGGCATTTCCTGTAAAAGCTTTTCTTGTATTAACAGAAAAATTTTCAATTCCCCCAGACAAGGTGGCTGAAATGCTACTTGGTTCATTCGATCTTCTTAATAAAATTCCTTTTCCATTAATAGGAAAAGTTTGCTCTCCTGTTACGTGAATGTAATCCCATATAACTCCGTTATTTCCTGTAAACGAACCGTCTACATAGCTACTACCAGATAATTCATGGTTTTCAAAATCTTCACTTCCTTGACTAAAACCAATCAAAGACGCAAAAATAAAAGTAAATAAAAAGTAAAGTTTTTTCATAATTTATATTTCTTAGTTAGACTTCAAAATTAAGGATTATTTGCCAACCGTAAAAATCAATAGTGTGATAATAAAGCTATTTACAATTAAATAACATTGCTTTTGAAATTCCATCCTAACTGTGCCAAAAACAAAATTTTATGTTACATTTATGTTACCTTAAAGTTATTTATTAGTAACAATAGGCAAATTGATAGCTTTAGTTTTATCTTTATACCAATTATTGCTGTTTAATAATTCACAATGAAAAAAAAGGATATAAAAATTTTGTTGGTAGATGATGAGCCAGACATTTTAGAAATTGTTGGCTATAATCTTACTGCCGAGGGTTACGAAGTAATAACTGCCGAAAACGGCGCAGAAGCGGTCAAGAAAGCCAAAAAATACAAACCGCAACTTATTATTCTTGATGTGATGATGCCCGAAATGGACGGAATTGAAGCTTGCGAGATCATTCGAGCGAATCCAGATTTAAATAATACACTTATTACTTTTCTAACTGCTCGAGGCGAAGACTATTCTCAAGTAGCGGGCTTTGACGCTGGTGCGGATGATTACATTACTAAGCCCATAAAACCAAAGGTTTTGGTAAGTAAAGTTAAAGGCTTATTACGACGACTTAAAGAAGAAGACCAAACGGAAAGCATTGTTAAAATTGGAAATATTACCATCAATAGAGAGGAATACAAAATAATTAGCAAAGGCAAAGAAATTGTGTTACCGCGCAAAGAGTTTGAATTGCTATCTTTGTTAGCAACAAAACCTGGCAAAGTTTTTAAACGCGAAGAAATTTTAGATAAAGTTTGGGGTAATGAAGTTGTGGTTGGTGGCAGAACAATTGATGTCCATATTAGAAAACTTCGAGAAAAAATTGGCGATAAATCTTTTAAAACCGTTAAAGGCGTTGGGTATAAGTTTGTCGATTAATGCAAAAAAAACTCAAAAAGACATACAAGTTTGCGTTTAAAACGTCGCTTTATATCACCTTATTTTTAACGCTTGCTGTTAGTATATTTTTATATTTCAATAATATACTTGATTGGTTTGTGATTCTTTTTGCTCTTATTACTTATACCGTTTGTTTTTTAATTACCCAATACCGCGTAGAGCGTTTTATTTACAGACGCGTAAAACGTATTTACGACGATTTAACCCTATTAGAATCTACTTCACTTCGAAATCAGCCCATTACTACCGACATGGGCACGCTTACCAAAGAAATTGACAAATACGCTAGAGACAAAAAACTTGAAATAGAAACTCTGAAAATTCGGGAGGAATACCGAAAAGAATACATGGGTAATGTGTCGCACGAATTAAAAACACCGCTTTTCACAGTTCAAGGTTATATTCTTACTCTTTTGGATGGCGCAATGGACGATGAAAAAATCAGAAAGAAATATTTAAATCGCGCCAGTAAAGGCGTTGAGAGGCTTATCTATATTGTGAAAGATTTAGATATGATTACCAAATTAGAAACGGGTGATTTAAGTTTAAATATTGAAGAATTTGACATTGTCGAGTTGGTACAAAGCGTATTTGATTTGTTTGAAATGAAAGCTGCAAAGAAGAAAATAACCTTGGCTTTTGATATGGAATATAAAGTTCCAATTATGGTGACAGCAGATCGTGAGCGCATTCAGCAAGTATTGACTAATTTAATAGTGAATTCAATAAAATACGGACGTGAAAAAGGAACTACCGAAGTAAGCATAGAAAACCTGATAAAAAATAAAGTCATAGTAAGAGTCACTGATAATGGCGAAGGTATTGACAAAGAACACCTGCCAAGACTCTTTGAGCGGTTCTACCGTGTTGACAAAAGTGGTTCTAGAAAGGAAGGTGGTTCTGGACTTGGATTATCTATTGTAAAACACATTATAGAGGCGCATAATGAAAAAATCTATGTGGAAAGTGAGGTTGAAGTTGGAAGTGAGTTTTCATTCACTTTGGAAAAGATTAAATAGCTTTTTATAATTCAACTCAAAGTTGTAGTTGCACAAACCTTTATAATTCGAAACCGAATTTAATTTTTCCTGATTAAACTCATCTTGATTACAATACGGCACCATTCCATCGGATTCAAGTTTTTTAGCTAGGTATTCTTGTTCAAATTGTCCTGGAGTTGGAATAAAAAAAGCCTTTTTATTTAATTTAGCCAAGTCCATTATGGTGGTGTAACCAGAGCGCGATAGAATTAATTTACTCTGGTTAATTGTTTTTTCAAGTTCCTTGGAAGCCATAAAATTATAAACGGTAATATTGCCATCTTTAGATACATTTTGTTGTTCTTCAACTATACCTCTAACTAAAATTACCTCGCCATTATAATTTTGAAGTTCTCTCAGAAGTTTTACTTCAAGCAAAGTTCTTTGTGGTTCAGGACCAGATAATAAAGCCAATAAATCGATGGTTAAATCAAGATCATGTGGTTCAAATCTGCTCAGTGGACCAAGGTATTTTATGTTTGGATTAAAATAATCGAGATGCCCCAAAACGCCGCTCAAGCTTGGTTCGTTTCTTTGGTCTGGCACCCAACATTCATTAAATTTCTTGATAATGTGTTGGTGTAGTTTACTGCTTATTTTGGTTGTATTTCCGCTTAAAACATTTAATTGATGCGTTATAAAAACCGATGAAATATGTTTGTCGTAAACTCCTAGTCTATTGTCCGAAATAATGCCACAAAGTTCAAAATCCTTAACGAGTTGTTTGGTAAATTGTTTTTCAGTTTTTATCGCTTTCAGCATTTTTGGCGTACCCTTTATCAGTGACCATTTAAAATTTTTGGCCTTTTTGGCATAGCTAATATGGTAGGATGGCATTTCAACAAAATCGAGTTTTGGAAACTCTTGTTTCAATAAGTTAAATGCATTACCGTCGCTGCCAATTATCGGTGTAAAACCATGTTCAATTAAAGCATTGATAATCGGAATACATCGCGTGGCATGTCCCAAACCCCAGTTTAAAGGTGCAACTAATATTGGTTTTTTCATTTTCGTTAAAAAGGCAAAGGTAAACCTAAAATGTTTCCTTAAATTTATCGCCATATTAAGAAATCAGTGGGAAGTAAAAATAAATTAAAACGGTTTAAGGAAAACGAATCTTTCAGCAATGTTGTTCAGCCCAATAGAGATGAGCTGGTTACAGAGAAATTTCCGCTTAAAGGTGCTTGGAATAAGTCATTTTTCAAAAATAATAATCCTTTAGTATTGGAACTCGGTTGTGGCAAAGGAGAATATAGCGTGTCATTAGCACAACAATTTCCAAACAAAAACTTTGTTGGAATTGATATTAAAGGAGCGCGTTTTTGGCGGGGTGCAAAAACAGCGGTTGAAACTCATCTTAACAATGTCGCTTTTTTAAGAACGCAGATAGAACTCACCGAATTCGCTTTTGGCAATAATGAAGTTGATGAAATGTGGATCACATTTCCAGATCCGCAAATTAAATATAAGCGTACCAAACATCGGATGACAAATATGGAATTTTTGGAGCGGTATAAAAAGATTTTAAAACCTGGCGGCATCGTGAATTTAAAAACAGACAGCGAATTTATGCACGGATATACTTTGGGATTATTGCATGGTTTGGGTTATGAAATTTTATATGCCAATCACGATGTTTACAACAATCATGGTAGCCCGGAAGAGGTTACATCAATCCAAACTTTTTACGAAAGTCAATATTTAAAACACAACAAACCAATCACCTATATCAAATTTAAACTGAAGTAGTATTGAACATTTCAACTGTTTTTATTTTAGGATTTGTAATTGCATTAATTGGGGTAGTGCCACCGGGATTATTGAACATGTCGGCTGCCAAAATAAGCCTCAAAGAGGGTCATGTACGTGGAGTTGTATTTTCAATCGGGGTTTGTTTTGTGGTTGTGTTGCAGACTTATGTGGCAGCCATTTTTGCAAGGTATTTAAATAACCATCCCGAAGTTGTTAAAATTCTACAGCGCGTGGCGTTTATCATTTTTGTGCTGATATCAGTCTATTTTTTATTAATTGCCAAAAAACCACCAAAACCAGATATAGAAACATCGATAAGAAGTAAACAAAGCCGCTTTTTCCACGGTATCTTTTTATCAAGTTTAAATGTTTTTCCTATCCCATATCAGGCATATATGACCTTAACTATGGCGTCGTTTGGTTGGATGACTTTTGAAACGATTAATATAATGTCCTATGTTTCTGGAGCGGCAATGGGTACTTTTGTGATGCTTTATATCTATATTTTCTTTTTTGATAAAATTAAATCGAAGCATTTCACCTCTCAAAAAAGTATGAATTACCTTATAGGTGGTGTCACTGGCTTAGTAGCGTTAATAACCTTGATAAATATTATTAAGGAATGGTAGCGCCATCCGAAGAACCAAGTTTTTTTAATCGAGTTTACCAGGTAGTAAAGCAAATTCCTTATGGTCGGGTTACCAGCTATGGTGCCGTTGCAAAGTTTTTAGGAGCTGCCAAAAGTGCCCGAATGGTTGGATATGCTATGAACGCTTCTCACAACATTCCAGAAGTTCCAGCACACAGAGTTGTAAACAGAAAGGGATTACTTACTGGGAAGCATCACTTTGAAGGCAGCAACCTTATGCAACAACTTTTGGAAAGTGAAGGAATTTCAGTCTTAAATAATCAAATTCAGAATTTTGATGTACTGTTTTGGGATCCGACGAAGGAACTTTGACCTCGGATAATCTTAATTTTTTATTTGTTCTATTATTTCCTAATTTTTCAAAAATTTACAAATAATTAGAATTTTAAAGCGTCATAAGAATTCCACATCAACGCATAATTCAATTCAATTAAACTACTTCAAATTCTGAACATTTCGCAGTATATTTGCACTTTAGAATAAGTCTAAATTATTTAAGGTGAAAATTAATAAACAAGATATATTAAAAGCACTCGAAACCATTTCTGCTCCCGGTGAAGGTCAGAATATGGTGGAAAGTGGTGCCGTAACCAATGTGGTTGTTTTTGGAGATGAAGTTGTGGTCGATATCACGATTAAAAATCCAAGTCTGCAGGCGAGAAAAAAAACAGAAGTGGAAATTTTAAAGACCATCCACGATAAAGTTTACGAAAAAGCAAAAATCACGATTAACCTAAAGGTTGAAGCTGCTGCGGTTACCCCAAAGAATGAGATTAAAGGCAAACCAGTTCCAGGAATCACCAATATTATCGCGGTTGCTTCAGGAAAAGGTGGCGTTGGCAAATCAACTGTAACTGCAAATATAGCAGTGACTCTTGCAAAAATGGGTTTTAAAGTGGGAATTTTAGATGCCGATATTTACGGACCGTCTATTCCTATTATGTTTGACGTAGTAAATGAAAAACCGCTTGCGGTTAACGTTGACGGAAAGTCTAAAATGAAACCTGTTGAAAGTTACGGCATTAAAATTCTTTCTATCGGATTTTTTACCAGACCAGACCAAGCGGTTGTGTGGCGTGGACCCATGGCCTCAAAGGCATTAAACCAAATGATTTTTGATGCAGCATGGGGCGAATTAGATATGTTGTTAATTGATTTGCCACCAGGAACAGGCGATATTCATTTGAGTATCATGCAAGCCTTGCCAATCACTGGTGCCGTCGTGGTAAGTACGCCTCAAATCGTAGCTCTGGCTGATGCAAAAAAAGGTGTAGCAATGTTTCAGCAAGACAGTATCAACGTGCCGGTTTTAGGAATTATTGAGAATATGGCGTATTTTACACCAGCGGAATTACCCCAAAATAAATACTACATCTTTGGAAAATCAGGAGCTAAACATTTAGCCGAAGATTTAAACGTGCCATTTTTAGCTGAAATTCCATTGGTACAAAGCATAAGAGAAGCTGGCGATATTGGCCGACCTGCAGCCATGCAAACAGGCTCTTTAATTGAAACAGCTTTTGAAGATTTAACCAAAAATATGGTAACAGAGTTGGTAAAAAGAAATGATAAATTACCGGCTACCGAAGCGATAAAAATCACAACTATGGCAGGTTGCGCCGCAATTAAGAAAAAATGATGACAACTGAAGAATTAAAATTAAACATAGAAAAGGCCCTGGACGAAATCAGACCTTTTTTGCAAAGTGATGGTGGTGATATTTCACTAATTAGTATAGAAGACGATTCTATAGTGAAAGTTCAATTGGAAGGCGCGTGTAATTCTTGCAGCGTGAATCAAATGACCTTAAAAAGTGGTGTAGAAATGACCATTAAAAAATACGCACCCCAAATTGTGCAGGTTATTAATGTGAAATAATGCCTGATTGATGTCATTCTTTATAGCTTATTTCCCATCTATTTTTGAACTTAAAATTCCTAACTTTTAATGATTAAAACAGATATACTTATTATTGGTGCCGGACCAACGGGATTGTTTGCTGTGTTTGAAGCAGGATTGCTAAAACTGAAATGTCATCTTATCGATGCCTTGCCACAGCCTGGCGGTCAATGTTCTGAAATTTATCCCAAAAAACCCATTTACGATATTCCAGCCTATCCTGAAATATTAGCGGGCGACCTAACCGATAAATTGTTAGAACAATGTAAGCAATTTCAACCTGGATTTACCTTAGGCGAACGCGCAGAAACTATTGAAAAACAAGACGACGGAACCTTTATTGTTACCACAAATAAAGGCACACTACACCAAGCGCCTGTGGTGGCGATTGCCGGCGGATTGGGCAGTTTTGAGCCTAGAAAACCACTCATTAATAACATTGCTTATTACGAAGATAAAGGTGTTGAGTACTTTATTAAAGATCCAGAAGTTTACAGAAATAAACGTGTGGTTATTGCTGGTGGTGGTGATTCGGCTCTCGACTGGAGTATTTTTTTAGCCAATATTGCATCGGAAATAACCTTAATTCACCGAAGAAATGAATTTAGAGGTGCTTTAGATTCTGTTGAAAAGGTACAAGATTTAAAAAATCGCGGTAAAATTAATTTAATCACACCAGCTGAGGTAATCAACGTTATTGGTCATACCAAATTAGACGCCGTTGTTGTGTCGCAAGCGCAGCATATTGAAAAAGAATTTGAAATAGAGTGCGATCATTTTATACCACTTTTTGGCTTGTCTCCAAAGTTAGGTCCTATCGCCAATTGGGGATTAGAAATTGAAAAAAATGCGATAAAAGTTAATAACGCACTAGATTATCAAACCAATATACCTGGAATTTTTGCCATTGGCGACGTCAATACGTATCCCGGAAAATTAAAATTGATACTGTGTGGTTTTCACGAAGCGACTTTAATGTGTCAAGCGGCCTATCAAATTATCAATCCTGGTAAAAAATATGTATTAAAATATACTACAGTAAGCGGTGTTGATGGTTTCGATGGCACCCGAAAGGAAGCGCCAAAAGCCGTTGTAAAATCGATTGACTAGTGGTGAAGTCTACTATGTAATAACTAAATATATTAAAGAATAACGCGATTGGAAAACGATATCACAGTTAAAATTACCGATAGAGAAGGCATTGTTCATGAAGTTACAGCGCCAACCGATATGGCCATGAACTTAATGGAAGTCATTAAAATGTACGAGCTCGCTCCAGAAGGTACCATTGGTATTTGTGGTGGAATGGCTATGTGCGCCAGTTGCCAATGCTATGTAGATAGCGCTATTGTACTACCTGAAATGCAAGACGAAGAGGAAGCTATGCTTTCTGAAGCTTTTTACGTGAAAGAAAACAGTCGATTGAGTTGTCAAATTCCAATAACCGCGGATTTAGATGGTCTAGAAGTGGAATTAGCACCTGAAAGCTAATCTAAAATTTCAATCGCAAACGGTAAAATTCGCTCCACAAACTTACTGTAAGCCAATTCTGAAGGATGTAAATTATCCGAAGCCACTAGTGCGGGATTTTCCAAACCTTGTTGGGTAATATCTGTAATATACACATAAGTAATATCGTTGGCTTCACAGAAATTTTGCGCATATTGGTTGTATTGGTTTAATTGGGCAGTAATAGTTGGCTGATTATTCTGTCCGAAAGGAGTAAAACCATAATCGGGAATTGAAATTACAATCACTCTCGATTTTTCATATTGAGCATAACTAATAGCCTTATTGACCAAGGTAATGAATTCGGTTTCGTAAAGTTCAAAAGGCTTGCCTTGGAATTGATTGTTAACACCAATAAGTAAGGTCACCAAACTGTAATCGTTTGAAGGTGGTTGTGCTGCTAAAGCACTCAATAAATTAGTGGTTGTCCATCCAGTAGTTGCAATGACTTGCACCTCAAACCTATCCTCCGAATTGAATTTTGGTATTAAACTATCTTTTAACTGCTCTGGAAAACGACAAGTTTCGCAAACGCTTTGTCCGATAGTGTAGCTATCGCCTAATGATAAAATTTTAAAATCCTTTGGTTGGATGTCATCATCAATTTCATCTTCGATACCATTTTGAACTTGATCCGCAAACGTTTCACTGTTTTTCGTACAGTTAACTAATAAAAAAAGTAAAAGTGAAAATCCAAACAGTTGTTTTAAATACCTCAAAATTTAATCGGGTTTTTCATGAAAAAAGTGATTTATTTAAACGCGTTTAATCCAGTTATATCCAATCCAGTAATAAGTAAATGGATGTCGTGTGTGCCCTCGTAGGTAATCACGCTTTCAAGGTTCATAGAATGACGCATAATACTATATTCACCAGTAATACCCATACCACCTAAAATTTGCCTGGCCTCACGGGCTATGTTAATGGCCATATCCACATTGTTGCGTTTGGCCATTGAAATTTGTGCCGTAGTAGCGCGATCGTCATTTTTGAGTTGACCCAATCGCAAAGCCAATAACTGCGCCTTGGTGATTTCGGTAATCATTTCAGCTAATTTTTTTTGTTGTAACTGAAATTGCCCAATAGGTTTACCAAATTGAATTCTTTCTTTACTGTATCGCAACGCTGTGTCGTAGCAGTCCATGGCAGCACCAATAGCGCCCCAAGCAATGCCATATCGCGCAGAATCTAAACAACCGAGCGGCGCACCTAAACCAGATTTGTTGGGTAATAAGTTTTCTTTTGGAACTTTTACATTATCAAAAATTAATTCGCCAGTAGCAGAAGCTCTTAAGGACCATTTGTTATGAGTTTCAGGTGTTGAAAAACCTTCCATACCGCGTTCTACAATAAGTCCGTGAATTCGGCCACTTTCATCTTTTGCCCATACCACCGCTACATTGCAAAACGGCGCATTAGAAATCCACATTTTGGCGCCGTTTAAAAGGTAATAGTCGCCCATATCTTTAAAGTTGGTCGCCATGCCACCGGGATTACTACCATGGTCAGGTTCAGTTAAACCAAAAGAGCCCATCCATTCGCCACTCGCTAGTTTTGGAAGGAATTTTTGTCGCTGTGCCTCGTTGCCATATTTCCAGATAGGATACATCACTAACGACGATTGCACCGAAGCTGTACTGCGGACACCCGAGTCGCCACGCTCGATTTCCTGCATAATTAAACCATAAGAAATCTGGTCTAAGCCTGCACCGCCATATTCTACTGGAATGTAAGGACCAAAGGCGCCGATTTCGGCCAAGCCGTTAATGATTTGCTTCGGGAATTCTGCTTTTTGAGCATATTCCTCTATAATAGGTGACACATCGCGTTTTACCCAATCGCGGGCTGCTTCGCGCACCAATTTGTGCTCTTCAGAAAGTAAATCGTCTATATTGTAATAATCTGGTGCTTCGAATAAATCTGGTTTCATTTTTAATTGCTAAAAAATTATAATGCAAAATTAACGAAAACGTTTGCAAGGGACAATGATATCTTTTAATTTAAATAGCGATATTTATTTCGAAGGGTTCAAACTTCAAACTACATCTTCAAATAAAAATCTTTTGTAAGATTCATATACGCATCGGTGTACTGATGTCTGCCAGTCTCAATAATCAATTCCTCAAAATTTGATGGGATATTTTCAAAACCAAATGAAATTAGGCTTCTGACAATTTTCGAAGTTGTGTTGCCTTTAACTCTTAAAATTTCATGGGCAAATAAACCAAAGGATTTAGCTAAGTCACTAAAATGTATTTCTTCTTGATAAGGAATCACCACAGCAAATCGCCCATTATTCGACAATAATTTGGAAACGCTTTCTAACAAATGTTTAAAAGGCATGGCGTCTTGAAAACGCGCAAGGTCTCTCCGCTTGTCATCAGTTTTGTATTGATCTAAGTAAAAAGGAGGATTACAAACAATTAAATCATATGTCTCTTCTATTTCTTCAGTAAACTCCTCAAGCGAGGCGTGATAACAGAACAAACGTTCGCTCCACGTAGAATTTTCAAAATTTTCAACACATTGTTCGTGGGCATCTTCATCAATTTCAATTGCATCAAAGGTCACGGCGTTGCAGCGTTGGGCCAACATTAAACTCAACACACCAGTGCCAGCACCTATATCTAAAAAAGAAAGTGGTTGGTGCTCAATTGGTGCCCAAGCACCTAACAAAAGAGCGTCGGTGCCAATTTTCATGGCGCAACGGTCTTGGTTAATTGTGAATTGTTTAAATTGAAAGAGCTTTTGCATCTGAATAAGGGCCCTTCCCTTCGGGAAGGATTTAGGATGGGATTTTAGTCTAAGTAAAGGTCAATCAACCCATCAGGCGTATCCACTGTGATAATTTGTTTCTTTTTATCTACTTTTTTAATAAAAGCATCATTCATAGGAATTAAAATTTCAACCCCATTTCTGTCGATTTCAAAAAGTGCTTGCGCAGTGGTGTCATTGATAGATTTTACAATTCCAACGGTTCCAAATTTTACATCTGCCACCGTAAATCCAATAATTTCATGAAAGTAAAATTTGTCGTCCGCTAACTTAGGCAAAAAGCTAAGCGGTAAATAGATATCGGATTTAATAAGTGAATCCGCATCGGCTTCTGAATTGACATCTTCAAATTTAACACGTAATAATTCCGATTTGTGCAATTGTGAACTTTCAACAAAAAAGGGTACCAACGAACCGCGTAAATCAATAAGCATAGAATCTAAAGATTCGTATAATTCGGGTTGGTCTGTATCTAATTTAATGAGCAATTCGCCTTTAAAACTGTATTTTTTTACAATTTTACCGAGGTAAAAACAATCTTCTTTTTTCATGAAAATTAAAGGTTATGATTTCCGTTTTCAAGTAATTAAGTTTAAGCGTGACTACAAATTTGTTAAATTTTAAATCTAAATAATTTCCTAGAGTTTTGCATCATCAATTTGTTTTGCTCGTGCCCCAATTTATCTCTCCTTCGGAGAGGTCAGAACTGCCTTTTTTGGCAGTTCTGGGCGAGGTGTAATAAAAAACCCAGACACACAGGTCTGGGTTCAAAAGTATAAAAACTAATTTTTATTCTTCGGTTTTAGGAGCTTCAGTTTCTTCGGCTTCTGGGCTAGCTTCAGCAACTACTTCTTCAGCGGCTGTTTCATCAGCAACGGATTCTAAAGTGACCTCAGGTGAAGCTTCTGCAACTTCTTCAACAGCTTCTTCAACTACAGGTGCAGCGGCAGCAATTCTTGCTTTGTTAACTGCTTTTTCAGCTTCTAGAGCTTTGGCTCTTGCTTCAGAATCAGCTTTAGAAAGACCTTCAGTTTTTGATTGAATTTTGGCAGTTTTTTCTTCTAACCAAGCGTTGAATTTTGCTTCAGCTTGTGCTTCTGTTAAAGCACCTTTTTTAATACCGCCATCAAGGTGGTGTTTTAATAAAGCTCCTTTGTAAGATAAAATAGCCCTTGCAGTATCGGTTGGTTGTGCACCATTGTGCAACCATTTTACAGCACCATCAACATCTAATTCAACTGTTGCAGGATTTGTGTTTGGATTGTAAACTCCTAATTTTTCTAGGTATTTACCATCTCTTTTTGATCTTGCATCGGCTGCAACAATCCAGTAAAAAGGTTTCCCTTTTTTACCATGTCTTTGTAATCTAATTTTTACAGGCATAATGATTAATTAAATGAGGTACTCGACCTCTGTTATTAATAAGGCCGCAAAGGTACTAATTTTTTTATTATCAACATTTAAACTCATAAAATTATTTTGAGGTGCTGAAACATAAGATTTGCTATAAATAATAACGTTTTATCGTAAATTGGCATCTTTTTTCTTGTTGCTATTTTTGGAATATTTATATTTGAACTCATTTTACTCAATTGGAATCATGAAAAATCTATTTAGTTTTACGTTTATTGCACTGTTATTGTTTAGTTGTAACGACCAAATTGAATTTAATTCACCAGCGGTACAAGGCAACAAAGATGGGAGTTTGTGGCGCGCAGAGTTTTATGCTGCTGATATTGATTTTGGTGGTTTTTTAGTAGAAGGTGGCATTAACTTAGAGCGTGTTCAATTAGTCACAGTAACCGATACTCGTGGGACCTTTCCGCTAGGAGGCGATGCGCCAAATCGAGCCTTATTTAAAAATTCTCAGGGAGTAGTGTATTCTACAGCAAATAATCCAGATGAAAGCTTATCGCTGTATCCAGCAATTGGTGAAATTATTGTTGAAGATATTTCTAACACTACGCCTAAAACCATGTCAGGTACATTTTGGTTTTATGCCTACACTTCCGACGGATTAAATACGGTTAATTTTAGTCAGGGTGTCTTTCATGAAATACCATTAATTGGTGGGTTGGAAGAGTTTCCGAATGATTAGAAGTTCTAACGATATTTTTTATTCTCCAAAATATTTTTCACAACTTCGCTGTACTTGTAAGAGTGCGTCTTTATCTAGTTTATAGATCCTAATTGTTTATAACTATTGTGAAATTTTATCTTAATTCTATGTAATTTTATGAACTTACATAGATACAAACACAATCTATTTCCACTTAAGTTATGTACTTAATTTTTGATACCGAAACTACTGGATTACCAAAACGTTGGGATGCACCAATAAGCGACACCGACAATTGGCCTAGATGCATTCAAATTGCTTGGCAATTACACGATGCTATGGGGAATTGCCTCGAGCATCAAGACTTTTTAATTAAGCCCGATGGTTTTAATATTCCTTATGACGCGGAGAAGATCCATGGGATTTCTACCGAATTAGCTCAGCGTAAAGGGATTGACTTAACTAAAGCCTTAGAGAAGTTTAAGGAGGTACTTAATAAAACCAAATTTATAGTTGGTCAAAATGTTGGCTTCGATGTGAATATTATGGGTGCTGAATTTCACCGATTATCCATTCAAAATAAACTTCAAGATTTACCTGTTTTAGATACTTGTACAGAAAATACTGCAAGTTTGTGTGAAATCCCCGGCGGTCGTTATGGTAAATTTAAACTGCCAACACTAACCGAATTACACGAGTTTCTTTTCAACAAACCTTTTTCTGAGGCTCATAATGCCACGGCTGATGTTGAGGCTACAACACGTTGCTTTTTTGAACTGATTCGTCGTGAGGAATTTACTGCGGAACAACTAGATGTGCCAAGAGATTATTTTCAGAATTTTCAAAACCACAATCCTCAGGAAATACAATTAATTGGCTTAAAGCATATCAATCTTAAAAAGGAAAGTGAAAAGCTAAAAAAGCAATTAAAATCACTTGAAGATGCACCTGAAATTTCTAAGCAAGACTTAGCACAAAACATAAAAAATCTCGAGGAAGTGCCTTTTGCACATCTTCACAACCATTCTCAGTTTTCTATATTACAATCTACGATTGCCATTAAGGATTTAGTGGCTGCCACGGCTAAACATAATATGCCAGCGGTTGCGCTCACAGATCACGGCAATATGATGGGTGCGTTTCATTTTATGCGCGAAGTTGGTAATTATAATCGGTCGGCTAAAGCTAAAATGGAGGTAGCCCAAGAAAAAAGAGAACCTTTAGAAATTAAAGAAATTAAACCAATTTTAGGATGTGAGTTTTTTGTGTGTGAAAACATGCACGATAAAAACCGAAAAGATAATGGTTACCAAATTGTGTTACTCGCAAAAAATAAAAACGGTTACCATAATCTGGCAAAACTTTCATCTTTAGCTTATACTGAAGGCTTTTATTACGTACCAAGAATTGATAAAAAGCTGATTGAAAAATACAAAACAGACTTAATAGTTTTAACAGGAAATCTCTATGGAGAAGTGCCTGGGAAAATTTTAAACCTTGGCGAAAATCAAGCGGAAGAAGCTTTACTTTGGTGGAAAGAAACTTTTGGCGACGATTTATATGTAGAAATCATGCGTCACAATCAGGAAGATGAAAATCGCGTCAATCCTGTTTTAATTAGTCTTGCACAAAAGCATCAAATAAAATTAATCGCCACCAATAACACCTATTATATAGACCAAGAAAACGCAAATGCGCACGATATTTTACTATGTGTTAAAGATGCTGAAAAGCAATCTACACCTATTGGTCGCGGACGTGGTTATCGCTATGGTTTGCCAAATCAGGAGTATTATTTTAAGTCGGCAGACGAAATGAAGGCGCTTTTTAAGGATATACCTGAGGCAATTTTTAACATTCAAGAAGTCATAGATAAGGTTGAAGCTTTTGAACTAGCGCGCGAAGTCTTACTTCCAAAATTTGATATTCCTGAAGAATTTAAGTCGGATGAAGACCTAGTGGATAGTGGTAAAAGAGGTGAAAATGCTTATTTGCGTCACCTAACTTATCAGGGTGCTGGAAAACGTTATGGCGACTTAACAGATGAATTAAAAGAGCGTATCGATTTTGAGTTAACGGTAATTGAGAATACTGGTTATCCAGGTTATTTTTTAATTGTTGAAGATTTTATCAGAGAAGCTAGAAAAATGGATGTTTCGGTTGGTCCAGGTCGTGGCTCTGCCGCTGGATCAGTGGTAGCGTATTGTTTGTGGATTACCAATATAGATCCTATAAAATACGATTTACTATTTGAGCGGTTTTTAAATCCAGACCGCGTGAGCATGCCCGACATCGATATTGATTTTGATGATGAAGGCCGCGGCCGTGTGATGGATTATGTAATAAAAAAATATGGCGCCAGCCAAGTAGCGCAAATAATTACTTATGGCACTATGGCTGCCAAATCTTCTATTAGAGATACCGCCCGTGTTTTAGATTTACCGTTAAATGATGCTGACAGAATTGCCAAGTTAATACCAACCATGTCTAAACTGGCTAAAATATTCCAATTAGACGAAAAGCAACTCAATAAATCTTTCAAAGGCGAAGATTTAGAAAATGTCAACCAATTATTAAACATTTCAGAAGGTGAAGATTTAGAAGCTGAAACCATAAATCAAGCGCGCGTACTTGAAGGGTCAGTAAGAAATACAGGTATTCATGCATGTGGCGTGATTATAACTCCTAGCGACATTACCAATTATGTGCCGGTTGCCACCGCCAAAGATTCAGATTTATACGTTACGCAGTTTGACAACTCAGTAGTTGAAAGTGCGGGGTTGTTAAAAATGGATTTTTTAGGATTAAAAACCTTGACGCTCATTAAGGATACAGTCAAAATCGTAAAGGCAAGACATAATATTTCTTTAGATCCGGATGCCTTTCCACTTGACGACGAAAAGACTTATCAATTATTCCAAAAAGGCGAAACAGTTGGTGTTTTTCAGTATGAATCTGCAGGTATGCAAAAACATATGAAGGATTTAAAACCAACCGTATTTGATGATCTAATCGCTATGAATGCGCTGTATAGACCAGGTCCTATGGATTACATTCCGAGTTTTATTGCTCGAAAGCACGGCCGTGAAGAAATCGTTTACGATTTGCCTGATATGGAAGAATACCTTAAGGAAACTTATGGCATTACCGTCTATCAAGAGCAAGTGATGCTTCTATCGCAAAAGCTTGCCAGTTTCACCAAAGGTGAAGCCGATGTATTGCGTAAAGCCATGGGCAAGAAAATATTTGCCTTACTTCAAAAATTAAAACCTCAGTTTTTGGATGGCGGCGAACGCAATGGGCATCCAAGAGAAGTTTTAGAAAAAATATGGAAAGATTGGGAAGCCTTTGCAAGTTATGCTTTTAATAAATCGCATTCAACTTGTTATGCCTACATCGCTTATCAAACAGCATATTTAAAAGCGCATTATCCTGCCGAGTATATGGCAGCTGTATTGTCAAATAATATGAGCGATATTAAGTCGGTTACTTTCTTTATGGAAGAATGTAAACGCATGAAATTAAATGTACTTGGACCTGATGTAAATGAGAGTTATTATAAATTTTCTGTAAATAAGGACAATGCTGTTCGTTTTGGAATGGGGGCTATTAAAGGCGTTGGTTATGGAGCCGTTCAAACCATTGTTGAAAACCGAAAAAATGACGGACCTTATAAGTCTATTTTCGACCTCGCTAAACGTATCGACTTACGTGCAGCCAATAAAAAAGCTTTTGAAGGCTTGGCCAATGCGGGCGGCTTTGACTGTTTTACCAATACCCATCGGGCACAATATTTTGACCATGATGGTGACGGTATTACCTTTCTTGAAAAAGCAGTTAAGTACGGTAGTAAACACCAAGAAAATGAAAATTCGGCTCAAGTAAGTTTGTTTGGCGATGCCAGCGATGTTCAAATTCCCGAACCTCAAGTGCCTCCTTGCGACGAATGGGGAACTATGGAAAAATTAAAGCGCGAAAGAGAAGTAGTAGGTATTTATATTTCTGGTCATCCTTTAGATGATTTCAGAATAGAAATGGAAACCTTTTGCAATGCTAAGTTGTATATGCTTGGTAAGCTAGAGTTTTTTATAAATAAAGAATTAACTTTTGGAGGTGTGGTGAGCTCTGTTCAACATAGGGTTTCCAAACAAGGTAAAGGTTGGGCTTCTTTCACTATTGAAGATTATACCAATAATTTTGAATTTAGAATTTTCGGGGAAGAATATTTAAAGTTTCGTCATTTTCTAGTGCCAAATTCTTTTGTATATGTGCGTGCTTTTGTAAAGGAAGGTTGGGAGAATAAAGATACGGGCGGTAAGGGAGAACCGAGAATTCAGTTTAATAATTTTCAGTTATTACATGACGTGATGGATAACTATGCCAAAAAATTATCGGTTCACTTTCATATAGATGAAGTGTCTGCGCAGCGAATTCACGCGCTAGAATCCTTATTTAAATTGCATAATGGTAATCAAGCGTTAAACTTTGTAGTTACCGATGAATCTGAAAAAATAAGAATGAATTTACCAAGCAGAAAATTAAAAGTAAAAATTTCTCAAGAGTTGCTTTATGAACTAGATAGTGAATCAGTATCGTATAAATTAAATTGAAAAACCAGAAATTTCACAATTTCAGATTCATTATAAACCCAATATTTAAAGGGTTCATTAAACTATAATCTATCATTAAATTTAACAAAGGAGTTTCTATAAATAAGATGCAACAATATGATCATAAACAAAACTAATGCCTACTGTGTAAGGTTTGGAATTTTTTTTGACTAAATTTGTATTACTGAATTATAAATTATATAAAGCGAAATAATATGGCATTAGAAATAACAGATGCAACTTTTGAAGAAACCGTTCTTAAAAGTAATAAACCTGTGATGGTTGACTTTTGGGCTGCTTGGTGCGGACCATGTAGAATGGTTGGTCCAATCATAGATGAAATAAGCAAAGAATTTGACGGGAAAGCTATTGTAGGAAAAGTAGACGTAGATGCGAATCAAGAATTTGCTGCCAAATACGGGGTACGAAATATTCCAACAGTATTGGTTTTTCAAAATGGTGAAGTTGTAGGTCGTCAAGTGGGTGTATCACCAAAAGAAGCTTATGCAAATGCATTAAATGAACTTTTGTAGTTACAAACTTCAAAAGAAATGATAAAAGGTTTGCTGAAATAGCAAACCTTTTTTAGTTTAGAGCAAATTATATTGAATCATGAATCTTCAACAAGAGCTTAATACGATTGGCGGCTTTAAAAACTTAGAACTTTTGGCCAAACAAGTTGTTGAAGGTTTTATCGCTGGTATGCATAAAAGTCCGTTTCATGGATTTTCTGCTGAATTCGCTGAGCATAAAATATACAATCAAGGAGAAAGTACGCGCCATATAGATTGGAAACTTTACGCCAAAACCGACAAGCTTTTTACCAAACGGTACGATGATGAAACCAATCTGCGTTGCCATATAATTATGGATAATAGCAGCTCGATGCACTATCCTGAAATAAAATCATTTTCAATTGAAAAGCTTAATAAAATTGGATTTTCAGCATTAGCTTCCGCAGCTTTAATGAATTTGTTGAAAAAACAACGCGATGCTGTGGGATTGAGTGTTTATAGTGACAGATACGAATACTATGCGCCAGAAAAAGGAAGTGAACGGCACCATCAAATGCTGTTAAAAACCTTGGAAGATGTGGTTAAAAACAAGCCAAAAACCACAACGACGGACACCTATACATTTCTGCATCAGATAGCCGAAAAAATGCATCGTCGCTCTTTAGTGTTTTTGTTTACCGATATGTTACAAACCCTGAATGATGATGATAAACTATTTGAAGCATTGCGTCA
Source organism: Paucihalobacter sp. (assembly GCF_036825875.1). Lineage (NCBI taxonomy): Bacteria > Pseudomonadati > Bacteroidota > Flavobacteriia > Flavobacteriales > Flavobacteriaceae > Paucihalobacter > Paucihalobacter sp. The sequence goes on from NZ_DAISXK010000020.1 coordinate 47,078, forward strand.
TTTAAAACATAACAAGCATGAAGTTGTTTTGTTTCATGTGATGGATAAGCAAAAAGAGTTCGATTTTGATTTCAGCAACAGTCCGAAGCGATTCATAGATGTAGAAACAGGCGACTTTATAAATTTATATGCAGATAATGTTAAGGAAATTTATACAAAAGCCATTTCAGGTTATTTCAAAACCATCCAAATGAAATGTTTACAATACCGAATAAAATATGTTGAAGCCGACATTAATAAAGGGTTCAACGATTTGCTCACAACCTATTTAATAGAACGTCATAGGTTTGTTTAATACCACGGAGAATTTTATAAAAAAATGTTTGTGTTATCAAAAAAGGCATGTATATTTGCATCCGCATTGCCAAGCAGGTCTTGGTAGCAACGGTCTGGTAGTTCAGTTGGTTAGAATGTCGCCCTGTCACGGCGAAGGTCG
>NZ_DAISXK010000021.1:0-47012 GCF_036825875.1 Paucihalobacter sp.
GCTCTACCAACTGAGCTAAGGCACCAGTCGCGTAAAATGCGGTTGCAAATATAGCTTCATTTTTATTATTCACAAAAATAAACTTTAAAAATTTGATTTTGTAATTTTACAGCCAAATTTTAGCAATGAACCTAATTATTGATGTCGGTAATACCTTGGTGAAACTCGCTTTGTTTCAAGGAGATGTCATGGTAGATAAAAAGGAATTTTCAAAATCCAGAATTTATATAGAGGTAAAAAAATTAGTAAGAGCGAAGCAGCCAAAACGGGCTATTATATCTAATGTTGGAAAGTTGCCTGAGTCCGTCATGAATAAATTAACTGATTTAATACCTATTTTAAATGTAGATGCGACTATAAAGTTACCGTTTAAAAATCTTTATAAAACACCGCATACTATTGGCTCCGATAGATTGGCACTTGCGGCAGCGGCGGCTATTCAATACCCTAATATTAATGTGCTTGTAATAGATGTCGGCAGTTGTATAACCTACGATTTTATTGATAAGAACAAGCACTTTCTCGGCGGTGGCATTTCGCCGGGACTGAGCATGAGATATAAAGCGCTCCATACTTTTACAGCCAAGTTGCCGTTATTAAAACCAAGCCCGCCGGATGCATTGTTTGGAGATTCTACGTTATCATCAATACATAGTGGTACTTTTGGCGGATTATTGAAAGAATTAGACGGTGTAATTTCTGATTATAAAAAAAATTACACAGATTTAACAGTTATTTTAACAGGAGGTGATGCCAAACTCTTGGCAAACCGATTAAAAAATAGCATATTTGCCAACTCAAAATTTCTTTTGGAAGGATTAAATAGTCTTTTAGAATTTAATACCAAATAATGATTAAAAAACTTCTGGTAGTTTTTGTAACAGCACTAGCTGTAAATACTTATTCTCAACAAGGTACTGCATCGCCCTATTCTTTTTACGGTATTGGTACCTTAAATTTTAAAGGCACGGTTGAAAATAGGAGTATGGGTGGATTAAGTATCTACAACGATTCTATACATTTAAACCTGCGAAACCCGGCTTTTTACACAGGCAATAATTTAAAAGCTTATAATGAAGAATCACGTCCAGTGCGTTTTTCTGTTGGAGGAAATTTTAATTCAACAAATTTAAAAAGTAATACAAGTAGCGCTAAGGCTAACGCCACATCTTTCGAATATTTAGCCATGAATTTGCCAATAGGTAAATTTGGTCTTGGTTTCGGTTTGCTGCCTTTCACTTCGGTGGGCTACAACTTGCAAGATATTAATGACGAAGAGCGTCTTGCTAATATCTATGAAGGCGACGGCGGTGTAAATAAGGCCTTTTTGGGTCTTGCCTATTCCGTTAATAAAAAGTTACGAGTTGGACTTGATGTTAGCTATAATTTCGGTAGTATTGAAAATAGCGCTATAGCTTTTTTACGAGATAGTGAAGGCGTGCCATTACAGTTTCAAACCCGTCAAAACAATCAATCTAATCTCAGTGGTTTGAACTACAATTTTGGAGCTAATTATACTACAACTATTTTTGAAAAGTACGATTTAACCGCCTCAGCAACGTTTCAACCAGAATCCAATCTAACTTCAAGAAATAACCGTTCTTTTTCTACCATCACATTTAATAACACAACTGGAGCCATTAATGAAGTAGATACCATTGAAGCAGATCTTGAAGCTGCAGGATTAGCAGAAACTGATTTAACCTTACCAATGCGTTATGGTTTTGGAGCTGGTATTGGCTTAAGACAAAAATGGTTTGTAGGTGCAGAATATAGTATGCAACAAACGAGCAAGTTTGCAAACCCTATTGTAAATATCGATAACTCAACTTTCGAAAATGCCTACAGAATATCTGTAGGTGGTTTTTATCTGCCAAATTATAACGCTTTCACAGGTTACTTAAAAAGAGTTACTTACCGTGCTGGTTTGAGATACGAAACTACAGGACTCAACATAAATAATCAGTCCATTGATGAGTTTGGCATTACTTTTGGAATGAGTCTACCGTTGGGCAATATGTTCTCGCTTTTAAACCTCGGTTTTGAGTACGGACAGCGAGGCACAACGAAAGAAAATTTGATTCAAGAGAACTTTTTCAATACAAGTTTAAGTTTATCTTTGAACGATAGATGGTTTCAAAAACGAAAATTTAACTAAATACTCTAAAAAAATGAAAACGAGACTTACTTTAATCTTAGCAGCCTTAATGGTAAGCGTAAATTTAAGTTTTGCTCAGCAAGATGAAGAATGCATGAACAATCTTCAGATTTTTTCTGAATTCGCAAAAAAGAAAAATTATAATGATGCTTATCAACCTTGGATGGCTGTCCGCACCAAATGTCCAAAGTTTAACCGGGCTATTTATCAATACGGCGAACGAATCCTAGACGATAAAATACAAAACAGCAATGGTGCTGAAAAGGTCGCTTTTATTAACGATTTATTGTTGCTATGGGACCAGTCATTAGAATATTACCCGCAATACTATAAAAAAGGTAAAGTTTATGGTGACAAGGCGCAATTGATGTATGACTATAAAAAGGAGCTCAAATTAGATAATGAAACTGTATATAAAGCTTTTGATAAAGCCTATACCGAAGACAAAGATAATTTCGATAACCCTAAAGGTCTTTACACGTATTTCTCAGTAATGGTTGATTTATTTGATGAAAAAAAGAGAGCTGTTCAAGAAATGTTCGATAAGTACGATGATTTAAACGATAAAGTTGAAACCGAAGTCATTAAATATTCAGGGCTGTTAAATCCTTTAGTTGAAAAGGAAGAAGCGGGCAAAACCCTAACAGATAAAGAGCCAAGCTACAAAAAGAGTTATGAAAGTTACCTGAATGCCTACGATCAAATTTCAAGTGGTATGGAACGTAAGTTGGGTGATAGAGCAAATTGTGAGGTTTTAATCCCACTGTACGAAAGAGATTTTGAGCAATACAAAACAGACGACGTTTGGTTAAAGCGTTCAGTTAACCGTATGTATGCCAAAGAATGTACTGATGATCCATTGTATATTAAATTAGTGAAAGCCTACGATGCAGCCGCGCCTTCGTCTGATACTAAAGTCTTTGTTGCTGACTTGTTGATGAAAGACGGAAAAGAAAGCGAAGCTTTTAAATACTTAGAGCAAGCATATAGTTTGGAAACTGATCCGATCAAAAAAGCAAACCGTGCTGTAAAAATTGGTATTACCTTAAAAAATAAAGGTAGATACGCACAAGCAAGAACCTATTTAGAGAATTCTTTAAGGCTCAATCCTTCCAACGGCAGACCACATTTGTTAATTGCGAGCATGTATGCATCAAGTGCAAATAGCTGTGGAGATACTAACTTTAACAAACGAGCGGTATTTTGGTTAGCGGCACAAGAAGCTGAAAAAGCTGGACGATTAGACCCAACATTACGCGGTCTTTCAGAACAATCTAAAACAAGTTACGAGGCGAAAGCACCATCAAAAAGCGAAATTTTTCAAGAAGGAAATTCTGGTGAAACAATCAATATAAGTTGCTGGATTGGCCGATCCATTAAGGTGCCAAATGTTTAATGAAATATCTTAAAAAAAATAATATCCTACACTTAGTCACAGTTTTAGCTGTGACTTTGTGTTTTCAGTGTGCCGATAATTTTAAAAAGGTACAACAAGTAGGCGTGCTTCAAAATGAACCTGCTGGTGTGGCCAAAGACATAAATCTAAAATACACCGATTCAGGTTTGTTAACTGCCAATCTTCTCAGTCCGAAAATGCTGGATTATTCAAATAGAGAATTTGGATATTCTGAATTTCCTGAAGGTATATTTCTAATTCTGTACGATAAAAATCAAAATAAAAGCACTGTTATTTCAGATTATGCCATCTATTACAACGAAACGGCTATGATTGATCTACAGGGAAATGTTAAACTCGCAACCTACAAAAACGATACGTTGTACACCGATCAGCTTTACTATTTTGAAAAAGATGAATGGGTGTTTACCAACAACCCTTTTAGACTGAAATCGCCATCTGGTGATACCTATGGAAACGGCTTAGATTCCGATGTAGATTTCACGCAGATTAACATCTTAGAAATGAATAATAGCGAATTCCAAATAGATAATTAATATCTTTGCGGCTCAACTCTATACAATGACTTTTTTAAAAATATTTCAATACGCCTACCTTGTAGTAGCAGTTTTGTTTTTATACGAAGCGTTCAAAGCCTGGAATACCGAAGGAAAAATTGATTATATGTCCTTGTTCTTTTTCGCTCTGGCGTTGTTTTTATTTTTCTTCCGAAGAAAATTCAGAAAGCGATTTGAAGATCGTGGTAAACAATAAAGCATGGATTATTCTCTGCTAATAATAGTAGTTTCTTTAATTTTATCAGCCTTTTTTTCAGGAATGGAGATCGCTTATGTATCATCCAACAAAATTCATATCGAAATTGAAAAAAAGCAAAACGGATTTATAGCCCTAATTTTAGGTAAACTCACAGCAAAACCTTCTAAATTTATTGCAAGCATGCTCATTGGTAACAATGTGGCACTCGTTATTTATGGTTTTGTTATGGGCGATGTGTTGGTGAATTGGTTCCAATCCGTTACACCTTCTGATTTTACCTTCATAAATTACCTTTTTCAAGACCTGCGACTACTGTCGCAAACAGTTATTTCTACTTTAATCATTTTATTTACAGCCGAGTTTTTACCAAAGGTATTTTTCCAGTTATACTCTAATACACTCATTAAAATTTTCGCGGTTCCTGCCTACTTTTTTTACTTGCTGTTTAGTTTGTTTTCCGATTTTGCTATCTGGATTTCCGATATTATTCTTAAACACCTTTTTAAAACGGAAGGCGACAATATGGAGCTGGATTTAAGTAAGGTAGAACTCGGAAATTACATTAGCGAACAAATGGAATCCCTTGAAGAGGACGAAGAACTGGACTCCGAAATTCAAATATTTCAAAATGCATTGCAATTTTCAGCTGTAAAAGCACGTGATGTTATGGTTCCTAGAACCGAGATTATTGCGCTAGACATTCAGGATAAAATAGATGAGTTAAGACAATTATTTATCGAAACTGGGTGTTCCAAAGTATTAATTTACAAAGAAAATATTGACGACGTTCTAGGCTATGTACATTCATTTGAATTGTTTAAAAAGCCCCAAAATATCAAATCGGTACTACGCCCAGTGGAATTCGTGCCCGAAGCCATGTTTGTTAAAGACATCATGAACACACTTACTAAAAAACGAAAAAGCATCGCTGTGGTTATTGATGAATATGGCGGGACTTCAGGACTTCTAACCGTTGAAGATATTGTAGAAGAATTGTTTGGCGAAATTGAAGACGAACACGATATCGACGAAATGATTGAAGAGCAACTAGACGAAAACACCTTTAAATTATCGGCCAGACTAGAAGTTGATTACCTCAACGAAACCTATAAACTCAACCTGCCCGAAAACGAGGCTTACGAAACTTTAGGCGGACTCATTGTTCATAAAACAGAAGGAATTCCTGAGATAAACGACCGTGTTGAAATAGACCATTTCCTCTTTACCATTCTAGAAGTGTCATCCACAAAAATAGATGTGGTAGAATTGCAGCTGCAAACCAAGGAATAAAACGTTCAATAACCAATAAAATACCTTGTTCTACTTTTATTATTAGGTAGAAAATACTATTTTCGCACACTTATTTTTATCAACTTAAAACAATAAAATGGCGGTTTTAAATAAAATCAGACAAAAATCAATTGTACTTATAGTGGTAATTGCAATGGCGTTATTTGCCTTTGTATTATCAGATCTTTTTAGAAGTGGCACTTTATTTGGAGGAAACCCCGATGTATTAGCAACCATAAACGGTAAAGATGTTAACCGTGTGGAGTTTATGCAACGTGTGGAAAACAGACAAAACCAAATGGGTCCGCAAAGTTCAACAATGCAAACCATGAACAGTGTTTGGGAGCAAGAGCTACGTACCGTAGTTTTAGAAACCGAATTTGACAAACTTGGACTCAGCGTTGAGCAAGACCAAATGCGCGACATCATCAAGGAAAGTTTTGCTATGTATCCAGAATTTCAAAATGAAGCTGGCTTGTTTGACGAAAACAGAATGGACGCTTTTATTTCAAACCTAAAAGATATCAATCCAGAGCGTGCGCCATTGGGTAACTTCATGATTAATTACAGCGAATGGGCAAACAACGAGCAGGCTTTAGCCAAAGGTGCTCTAGAGCAGTCGTATTACAATATGATAAAAGCAGGTGTGGGTGCAACTATTTCTGAAGCAGAAGTTGAATACAGGAAAGATGCCAGAACAGTGGATGTGAAGTTCGCTTTTGTACCATTTACGAAAATCGCCGATAGCTTAATTGAAATAAAAGAAAGTGACATTAAAGCTTACGTAGATAGAAATAAAGATCAGTTTGAAGTAGAAGCCACCAGAGACATCGTTTTTGTTGAATTTATTGAAACAGCATCTGAAACCGACGAAGACAATATCAAAAATAGCGTTACGGCTTTACTAAACGACAGAGTTGAGTTTAACGAAAGCTCTAAAAGTAACGATACCATCAAAGGCTTTTTAAATACTAAGGATATTGAGACTTTTGTTAATGCCAATTCTGATATCAAACTTTTAGATCGATTTTTAACTAAAAGACAATTGCCAGCGGCCTATGCCGATTCACTTATCACTATGCCTGTAGGCAGTATTACATCAGTTTATAAGAACAATAATTTGTTTCAATTAACTAAGGTTCTAGAAGAAATGCAAGTGGCCGATTCGGTAAAACACAGTCATATTATTGTCCCTTACCAAGGCTCAAATCGTGCCGAAGGTGTAACTACTACGAGAGAAGAAGCTCAATTTATGGTGGACAGCTTGTTGCCTTTGGTAAAAAATAACAAAACTAAATTTAACGAACTAGCTTCTGAAATTAATTCCGACGGTAGCAAAAGTACCAACGGCGAAGTTGGTTGGACAAGATTGGCAACCTTCAACCCAAACGCTTTCGATCCAGATTATGCCGATTATATTTTCTACAATCCAGTCGGAACAGTTGAAATTGTTGAAACCCAATACGGTTTTCATATCATAAGAATAGACGAAGCAAAAAATTACGAGCGCGCCATTAAAATCGCAAACCTAGCAAGACGCATAGAGCCATCTGAAGAAACCATAAACGAAGTCTTCAACCAAAAAGGCCGATTTGAACTAGCGGTTCAGGACAAAGATTTTAATGAAGTAGCTGCCGAAAACAACTACTCGGTGCGTCCAGTTAATGGAGTAAAAGAATTAGATGAGCGTATCCCAGGCCTAGACAATCAAAGACCAATCGTGCGTTGGGCATTTGAAAAAGGCACTAAAGAAGGTTCTGTAAAAAGTTTCCCAGTGGCTGGAAGAGGTTTTGTTGTGGTACAATTAGTAAAGAAAACACCTAAAGGAATTTTAAACGTTGAAGACGCCACTGCAACGGCCTTACCAAAAGTGCGCAACGAGAAAAAAGCGGCAATGATTAGAGCCTCTGTAAAAGCAGCAACCGTTGAAGAGTTTGCAGCCAATCAAGGTGAAACCGTTAGAACTGCCAACGCTGTTAACATGGCCAGCACTACCTTAGCAGGTGCAGGTAACGAACCCAAAGTAGTTGGTGTTGCTTCAGGCTTAAATGAAGGTGCAACCTCTAAATTAATAGATGGAGAAAAAGGCGTTTATATGGTACAAGTTACCAAGGTAAACGAAGCACCAGCATTAGATAATTATACGGCAATCATGAACAGATTAACCAATGCCCGTACTGGCACTGTGTTGTCTAAAGTATACGAAGCTTTAAAAGAAAAGGCTGAAATTGAAGATAACAGAGCCTTATTTTACTAGAATTAGTTATATAAATTATATTAAAAAGCTTCACTTAGGTGAGGCTTTTTTTATTTCAATCACAGCGTAAAAAAACATTAAACATTGAACAGAATCTGAACCAAAACCGCCAATCGACCACAGGAAAATTATTTCACCATTTCCGAAAAAGGAATCACTATCTCAAACCCTTTACTTTTGAAGTAATTTTCAGGATTTTCACCAGACCGTACCATGATAAAATCGCCACCCCATGCACCTAAACTTTTTATGCTACCAGCGAAGTCTTTAAAATATTGTTCTTTAACTGGCGGAAGATTCAATAGTTTTGATATAATTCCTTCGTGTGAAGTGATTAATTGGTCAAAACTTTGAGTGTCTTTGCAAATTAATAGCTCCTTGGTAATGCCGCTTATGTCGTCAATGGCCGATTGTATATTTCCCCGATTGACTTGATAGTGTGCGATGGCTTGCCGGCTGTTTTGTTTTTTGTTTAGATATACGAAATATAGCTGTGTTTTAAAACTCGGATTAAAATTTTGAGTCGTGACGGTTCTTTCAGTTGTATTCTTTAATTGATAGGTAATCGCTGTGTCATGCTGAGCACAGGCAATATCATAACCGCTGCCACCAAAGGTTTTCGAAAGTAATTCATAGGCATCTACCTTGGCCCAATTAGCAATATTATTAATTAACGTAGACGATGAACCCAGACCCCAATGTCTGTTAAAAGTTAGTTTTGAACTCATGTCAAAACCTCGTTGTGGCAATAAAAACTTCGGATTTAACTGCTGGGCGACTTGAAAAATGTTTACCAAGGTTTTGGCAATGTGGTCATCTGGTTTATTGCTGCTAATAGTTTGCCCGTCAAAATTAAGTACGGTTTCAAACCAAACCTTATCGTTAAGGTCTAAACTTTGCCAGGAAATATTAGGTTTGTTATTTTCTACCAGGGTTAAATACTGACCGAAAACAGTAGGTACAGCCAAAGCGAAAGCACCGTCAAGTACGGTATATTCCCCAGTGATTAATAATTTTCCGTTGCTGTAAAACTGTGGCAATTTATTGAGATTTTATTTGGTTCGGTGCGCTTTTAAAGCTTCAATAACTGAATTGTGCGTTACTGTGTGGGTTTTGAAATGTGCTACTATTAATTGTTTTTCTTCGGAAGTGGCTTCTAATTGATTGAGTATGTTCATCAAATGCATTTTCATATGGCCTTGTTGAATCCCCGTTGTTGTTAACGATTTCAAGGCAGCGAAATTTTGAGCCAAACCCGCAACGGCAGTAATTTTCATTAAATCCTTTGCTGTGGGATTCCCTAGTAATTGCAAGGCAACTTTTACCAATGGATGTAATTTTGTTAATCCGCCTACCGTGCCTAAAGCCAAAGGTATTTCAATCCAAAATTTAAATATACCGTTCTCAACACTTGCATGGCTTAAACTTTTATAGCGACCATCCTTAGCAGCATAGGCGTGAATACCGGCTTCCACTGCCCTAAAATCATTTCCTGTGGCCAATACCACGGCATCAATACCGTTCATAATACCTTTGTTATGGGTTACAGCACGGTACGGCTCAACTTCGGCTATCTTAACAGCTTGAACAAATTTCTGGGCAAAGTCTTCGGGATTAATCCCGTCGTTATCTTTTAAATCTTCAACCTTACAACTAACTTCAGCTGTTACCAAACACTCTGGAACGTAGTTAGATAAAATACTCATGATAACCTCTAAACGATTTTGTTTTGTGTAGGCATTTGTTGTGGCTTCATCTTTAAGTGTATGCGCAAACTGCTCTAAACACGAATTGATGAAATTAGCACCCATAGCATCTAAGGTTTCAAACGTGGCGTGCAATTGGTAGTAATTTGGCAATAATTCACTTTTGTCTCTTAATTCTATATCGATAATGCCACCGCCGCGCTTTATCATATTGCCTGTTAAGGCTTCTGTTGCGCTAATAAGTTTTGGCTTTATCTCTTTAAAAAAATCTTGTAACGACTGTATAGAGCCAGTATAATTAAAATGAACCTGACCAACTTTAGAGGTATTAATAACTTCAGCTTTAAAACCACCGCGGTCTAACCAAAATTTGGCGGCTTTACTAGCTGCAGCCACCACCGAGCTTTCTTCTATTGCCATAGGAATGGTATAAATAGCGTTGTTTATCTTAAAGTTAGGTGCTACCGCAAATGGTAAGTAATAGTTGCTAATGGTATTTTCAATGAACTCGTCGTGAAGATTTTGCAAGGCTTCATTTGAATTCCAATATTGTAAAATAATGGTTCTTGCATCCGCGCTATCTTGAAGATGGTGTTTTATGATCCAGTTAATTTTTTCAGATTTAGACAATTTAGAAAAACCGGAAACAGTTTGTGTCATGGTAAGCAGTTTAAAGCAGTGCAAAGATACTATTATTCAAAATAAAAGATGAAGCAGCGTTTTAATATTGCGTTTTTCGTGTTAATAGTTAGGAGTTTTTGCCGAATTTTTAGTAAACTTGACAACAAATACATAATAATTTCACGTTAATGACAATTAGGCTCCTATTTTTAGCACTGGGCATGTGCTTTTTTACTTCCATAAATGCTCAAAATAAATCCATTACAATAGAATCAATTTGGGACGGCACGTTCAGAACACAAGGCATGCAATCCTTGCACTCCATGAATAATGGCAAGCAATACGCCGTTTTAAATTTCAACAGAGCCAATAGAACATCCAGCATCGATTTATATGATTACAGCACGCTTGAGAAAGTTTCTACCATTTTATCTTCTGAAGATTTAGAAACCATTCCTAGCTTTATCGATTACAGTTTTAGCAGCGATGAATCAAAAATATTGCTCACTACGGATCAAACGTCAATCTACCGTCGCAGTACCTTAGGGACCTATTACGTATACAATACAGTTGATAAATCACTCATTAAAGTTGCAGAGGAACCAATACAAGAACCCACATTATCTCCTAACGGTGATAAAATTGCCTATGGCTTAAATAACAACCTTTATGTGAAAGATTTGGTTTCAGGTGATACGAGTCAAATTACCTTTGATGGTGAAAAGAACACCATCATCAACGGGATTACCGATTGGGTATACGAAGAAGAATTTGGATTCGTACGTGCCTTTGATTGGAATGCCGCTGGTGATAAAATTGCCTTTATCAGGTTTGATGAAACAGATGTGCCCGAATTTTCAATGGATGTTTATGGCAGTGATTTATACCAAATCCAGCAAGTATTCAAGTACCCAAAAGCAGGAGAAGCTAATGCTTTGGTATCGCTGCACCTGTATGATTTAAACACAAAAACCACTACCGAGGTTAAGGTTGACAAGACGTATAACGATTTTTATATACCGCGCATTAAATGGAGTAAAGACGCTAATATTTTAAGTGCTCAATTTTTAAACAGACACCAGAATGAACTAGACCTTTGGTTTATAGATGCCAAAACTATGAAAGCTTCTTTAGTACTTGCCGAAGTAGATAAAGCTTATGTAGACGTTACCTCCGATTTAACCTTTTTAAACAATCATAGCTTTATTTGGACCAGCGAAAAAGATGGCTACAATCATATCTATCATTATGATAAAACGGGTAAATCAATTAATCAAATTACCAACGGCAACTGGGAAGTTACAAGCTATTATGGTTATGATGCAAAAACGAAGCGCATATTTTACCAATCGGTTGAAAATGGTTCTATCAATAGAGACGTATATGCCATAGGTTTAAACGGCAAAAATAAGATAAGATTAAGTTCAAAAGAAGGCACGAACAGCGCTTCGTTTAGTGCAGATTTCACTTACTTTATCAACACCCATTCCAGCACCACAACGCCGCCGAATTACACCTTGCATGATAGCAAAACGGGTAAACTACTCAAAAATATAGTAGACAACCAATCACTAGCTGCGCAATTGAGTAACTACAAAATAGCTCCAAAAGAATTCAGTACCATTCAAGTAAATGGCAATGACCTTAATATGTATATGATCAAGCCATTAGATTTCGATGCAAGTAAGTCATATCCATTATTGATGTTTCAGTATTCCGGACCTGGGTCGCAACAAGTAGCTAACCGATGGCACGGTACAAATGATTACTGGCATCAAATGTTAGCCCAACAAGGCTATATCATCGCCTGTGTTGACGGACGCGGCACTGGATTAAAAGGTGCAGAATTTAAGAAAGTCACCCAAAACGAACTCGGTAAATACGAGGTTGAAGATCAAATTGAAGCGGCCAAAAAATTAGGAAGTCAAGCTTTTATTGACGCCGAAAGAATTGGTATTTGGGGCTGGAGTTATGGCGGTTTTATGAGTAGCAACGCCTTATTTCAAGGGAACGATGTGTTTAAAATGGCTATTGCAGTCGCTCCTGTCACCAGTTGGAGGTTTTACGACACCATTTACACCGAGCGCTACATGACCACACCCCAAGAAAATGCTGCTGGCTACGATAACAATTCACCAATAAATCATGTAGAAAAATTAAAGGGAGATTTTTTATTAGTGCACGGCTCGGCCGACGACAATGTGCATGTTCAAAATACAACCCGAATGGTTGAAGCTTTAATACAAGCCAACAAACAATTTGAATGGCTGATTTATCCAGATAAGAATCACGGTATTTACGGCGGCAACACCCGTTTACATCTTTATACCAAAATGACGAATTTTATCAAGGCGTCACTTGGGAATTAATTAAACTACTTAACTAACTTAAATCATTAATATGGAATTTAAATTTGGAGGTTCAGATTTCAATCAAAGAACCGTATTAGGTCACCCTTCGGGATTATTTGTATTATTTTTTACCGAAATGTGGGAACGTTTTTCCTATTACGGAATGCGTGCATTATTGGTGCTTTTTTTAGTGGCATCTATTTTGGACGAAGGTTGGGGCTGGGAACGTGATAGCGCTTTGTTGCTCTACGCTTGGTATACAGGCTTGGTGTATATCACACCTATATTCGGCGGATTAATTGCCGATAAAATTATGGGATATAGAAAAGCCGTGGTCTTGGGAGCGCTTTTAATGACTTTAGGTCATGCTTCGATGGCACTTGAGGTTTTCGTTGATGCTTTCTTTTTTATTGGGTTAGCATTATTAATCATCGGCAATGGTTTGTTTAAACCCAATATTTCTTCTATGGTGGGTCAGTTGTATTTAAATCAGGGTAAGGAGAAAGACGCCGGTTATACCATATTTTATATGGGTATTAACGCTGGTGCTTTTTTAGGAATTCTTCTTTGTGGCTATATTGGAGAAAAAATAGGCTGGCATTACGGATTTGGACTGGCCGGTATTTTTATGTTTTTTGGGATGCTTCAATTTTACTACGCTCAAAAGATATTTGGTCGTATTGGCCTATCACCGAAAAACACCCTAGAATTTGATTCAGCAATAGAAAATAGTATCGATGAAACTAAAGAAGCTGTTGAAGACACTCTAGACGAAGCACAACGATCAAAAGTTACCAAGGATAGGTTAAAAGTGATAGGTGTACTTGCATTTTTTACTATATTTTTCTGGTGGGCTTTTGAACAAGCAGGTGGTTCGATGACCATTTTTGCAGCAGACTATACAGACAGAGTGTTGGTCGATAACGGCGCTTTTATTTTTAAGATATTCAATACGCTTTTAACAGTTATACCCATGCTTATTATTACCTGGGTATTGGTAATGCTTTTCAAACAAACCTATTCCAAATATGCCTTATCTAACTTAATGCTCGGTACTAGTTTTGTTATTATTTGGGGAATTGTTATTTGGATGTTAAAAAGAGAATTTGATGCCGATTCAGCTGAAGTACCTGCGTCTTGGTTTGGAATTTTAAACTCCTTTTTCATTATAGCATTTGCACCATTGTTTTCAAAAATTTGGCAAAGTAAGTATAATCCTTCCGGGCCAGTTAAATTTGCGATAGGTCTTATATTGTTAGGACTGGGCTTTGGAATATTAGCCTACGGTTCAATTGGAATACCGCTCGGGGCTAAGGAAGCTTCGGTAAGCATGATCTTTTTAATTTTAGCGTATTTGTTCCATACTTTAGGAGAACTTTGCGTGTCGCCAGTGGGCTTGTCATATGTGAGTAAATTGGCTCCGGTTAAATTAGTTGGCTTAATGTTTGGGGTTTGGTTTGTAGCCAATTTTATTGCCAACACGCTCGCTGGTGTAACAGGAAGCTTTATCGATCCGATAGTAGAACAATATGGAATGACTACATTTTTCTTGATTTTTACATTGGTTCCAGCTGGTGCTGGTCTGGTAATGTTATTAATTAGTAAAAAGCTTGTCAGCATGATGCACGGCGTTAGATAACGATTAAATTGTTAAATTTACCCTATAAAACTTGGCAAAATGATGCTTTTGTGTAAGTTTATGCTAGAAATTGCAACAAATCGAAATATGAAGTATTTATTAAAAACAGTGGTGCTTTTTTTAGCTATGTCTTCTTTAAGTATCGCCCAACAAATAAATTGGGTATCTTTTGAAGAAGCTTTGGAGCTGCAAAAAAAGAAACCCAAAAAGATTATGATGGACGTTTATACCGTATGGTGCGGTCCGTGCAAGATGTTAGATAAGAATACCTTTCAAAATAAGGACGTAGCCGATTATGTAAACAAATATTACTATGCGGTGAAGTTTGATGCACAAGGTAACTCTACCGAAACTTACAAGGGAAAAACCTTCACCAATCCAAACTACGATCCGGCCAAGGCAAAAACACGCAACGGAACCCATCAGCTTACTATGTTTCTAAAAGTTAGTGCCTTTCCGACGATTGTATTTTTTGATGAGCAAGGTGAATATATAACGCCTATCAGAGGTTATCAAAATCCTCAACAGTTAGAGTTGTATCTCAAATTATTCCAAAGTAATAAGCACAAAGAAATGTCCTCTCAGGACGATTTTAATAACTATTACCAAGCTTTTGTGCCAACCTTTACGGGAAAATAAATTAATCTTTTATAATAAAGGCTCCCATTTCATAAGTATGATGAAATGGGAGTTTTTTTATATCGCAAGTGGCTTTCCATCGCGACACATAGCTTCTGTAATTACTACCATCGGCAATAATTTGCTGAGGTTGAACACTGTCAATCAATCGCTCTAGATTAATTTTCGGCGAATCCCGCAATAACACAATTGAAGGTTTAAATGGCACATTGTAAACTCCGAGGCTATCAACCACCAAAATTATATCTTCATTAAATTGATATACATCTTGAATCTGGTCTGTTTCAAAATGCTTTATTTGATTACCAACCTTATAGTTGCTAACTATTTTATCGCTTTTTAACTGTAGGCTATCTAAGTTGCTAAAAAGTTTAAATTGATGTTGATTCTTTACTCCAATCAAAGTATGCCTGTTTTTTTGAAACACCACAAATTCCGACTGAGCGTTTTCGTAATACGAAAAAACATAAACAACTTGCACCAAAATCACAGAACATAAAGCCCATTGAATGCTTTTTGAACTTCTATATTTTAAAGCAGAAACGGAACTTATAATCAACAAATAAATACCCAACATTTGCCAAAAATTAAGCGGTATGTCCTGAATAAAAAAACTTTCTGCACTTGCAATTTGAGCAATAAAAGTGTTTAATGTTGAGATTATTTCAGCGTAAAATTGCATTAGGAATGGAGGTATCCAATCTAATGATGATAAGAAAATTACCAATATTCCTAAGCCTAAAATCAGTCCCATAAACGGAATGATTATTAGATTCGAAACAAAGAACAGTGCAGGAAACTGATGAAAATAAAAGAGGCTAACAGGTAAAACACCTATCTGTGCGGCTAAGGTTACTGTGAATAAGGACCAAAACTTGTCAACTAGCCAAAATTTTGGTTTCCAATGATTATAGAGTAATGGCCTGATGCTCACAATACCTAAAACGGCCAAATAACTCATTTGGAACCCTACTTCAAACAAGAAATTTGGTTTTAAAAGCAATAATATAAAAGCGGAAATAGCGAGCGTATTATAAATATTATTAGCACGCTTAAAATTGATGGCAATCGTAACCGCGGTAAACATAGTAACAGCACGAGACACCGATGGTGATAATCCCGCAACTATGGCGAAGCTCCACAAAAATAGAATCACAAAAATTATTCTTGCAACTGTACCGTATCTTAGGTAGGTGAGTGGCTTTAAAATCCAATTGAGCAACAGCATAATGATACCGACATGCAGTCCAGAAACTGCCAAAATATGAATAGCGCCAGCAGCAGCAAAATTATTGTAAACTTCTTCGCTGATGTCTTGTCGCTGTCCAAGTAATAAGGCATTTACAATGGCAAATTCGTCACCTTGCAAACCGTAATGCTTTAATTTGTACTGCATGTGATTTCGTAGTTTATCGGCATAAGCCAACAAAGTAGGTTGAGCGGCTTTTATGTGGAAAATTTCAGTAGCGCTTGCGTTAATTTGTAAAAACACATAGTGTCTTTCTAGGTAATTTTTATAATCGAATTGATGTGGATTTTTTGCGCTACTAACCTCTTGTGCTTTGCTTTTCAGAAGAATTATATCACCTACGTTAAAAATTTCAGACATGCTGTCTTTTTGAATATTTAAAAGAATTGTTCCTACAACTGAAATTTGATTTACATCAAGAATTTCAGCGTAATACTTGTCTTGATATAAACTAGGTTTAAGCTTGCGTTCAATTTTCAATGTGAAAAGGGTTTCGCTATTTGGGTCAACATGATGTGTGTAATGCTTATTGAGATGTATAGGGTTGTGATAGTGAACCAACAACATACCTAATACCACCATAATGCCAGAAGTAGTGATGCCATACCAAACCGACTTCATGGGTTTGTTTCGAAATACAACAAAAAGAATAGCGAGTAAAACACTGAGACCAGCTAGAACAATCAACAACAATTCAGCATTGAAGGCTGAATAATTACCAACTGAAATTCCTATTATAAGAAATAAACAAAATGAAATTAAAGGGAACTTTAGTAACTTCATAATTCTAAGTTACTAAAAATAAATATTATAATAGCCGTCGTGCTTGTACAAATGCAAAATACCAATAGCGTTCGGCAAGCGATGAAGTTATCACACCAGCCGAAGTTGAGGCGTGAATAAATTCAACATAACCTTCCCGAATACCAGTCACCAAACCAACATGGTTAACCTTACGACTATTTTTTTGAGTGGCAAAAAATACCAAATCTCCAGGTTGAACAGCTTTTAAATCTATCCAATCGCCCGTTTTTGCAATATCTTCCGACCGCCTTGGTAAGTTGATGCCTTCCGACTGAAACGAAGTGTATAATAAGCCAGAACAATCCATCCCTTTTTTGGTGGTGCCGCCGTATTTGTATTTAACTCCTTTAAATTGTTCGGCATACTTGATAATGGCACTGGCAGTTTCATTTAATACAGGTTTTGAAGTTGTTGTTTTAGGGATGCTTTTGGTAGTAGATTTTGAAGAGGGCAATTTCGATGATTTACAAGAATTTAAGGAAAACAGAAAAACAGAAATCACAATTAGTTTCACAGCTTTGCCAATGTATTGTTTGTTGAAAGTCATATATTTTAGGCTTCTTTTAAACTATTCACGATGAGTTTTGCCGTTTTAGCACTGGCACCTTTGCCGCCAAGTTTTTGTTCTAACTCAAAATAGTCTAGAAAAATTGCAGTGCGATACTTTTCATTTAATATAAGTTGAAGCTCTTTAGCCAAACGCTTTTTGTTGAAATCATCCTGAATCAACTCGGTCACAACCTTTTTATTCATTATCAAATTCACCAATGAAATATATTCCAATTTCACCAACCGTTTTCCTATTTGATAAGAAATCCAACTGCCTTTATAGCAAACCACTTCAGGGACTTTAAAGAGTGCTGTTTCTAGTGTAGCGGTGCCAGAAGTCACCAAAGCTGCTGTTGAAACACTTAATAAATCGTAGGTTTTATTGCTTACAAAGGCAACATTCGATTTTTTTATATAGGTTTGGTAAAACTCATAATCTTGGCTTGGTGCACCGGCAATGACAAACTGATAATCTTTAAATTGTTCAACTATAGATAACATAACCGAAAGCATTTTTTTTATTTCTTGCTTTCTGCTTCCAGGTAATAGCGCAATTATGGGTTTGTTAGTGAGTTGATGTTGCTCCCTGAAATCAACTTCGGAAATTTTTGGTCTGCTGCCTATAGCATCAATAAGTGGATGGCCTACAAAGTGAACAGGAAACTGGTGTTTGTCCTCATAAAAGGATTTTTCAAAAGGAAGAATCACATACATTTCATCAACGTTGCGCTTAATGGCTGTAATCCGATTTTCTTTCCAAGCCCAAATTTGCGGTGAGATATAATAATGTGTTTTATAACCTTTCTGCTTGGCCCATTTGGCAATACGCAAATTAAAACCTGGATAGTCTATAAAGATGATGACATCAGGGTTGAAATGGTCAATATCTTCCTTACAAAATTGAAGGTTTTTAAATATGGTTCTTAAATTCATTACTACTTCGGCAAAACCCATAAAGGCAAGGGATTTGTAGTGTTTCACCAAGTTGGCACTCACCGCTTGCATCAAATCACCACCCCAAAATCGAAAATTAGCATGGGTGTCTTCGGCCAAAATGGCTTTCATTAAATTGGCGCCGTGTAGGTCGCCAGACGCTTCGCCTGCAATGATATAGTAGTTCACTTCTTGAGTTTAAAAACCGAATCGGATTTGTATGATGACAAAGATTATGATAAAAATTTGAATCCGAAAGTAATTAGCATAACTATTACCGTAATGATTAGCACACCCATAGCGCGATTATCTTGTCGTTTCTTGATAAAAACAAAAAAAGCACCGAGGTTTAACAAGGCTCCCATGGCAACGAGTTTTCCAAAAAAATCATTTGCAATGGCATCTTTTATAACCTTCATATAATCATCAGACGAGCCAAAAATTTGAATAGCGAAAATAAGTCCGAAAACATTCGCAATCAGTCCTACAATAATGCCAATAAATATATCTTTATTTTTCATTCAATTTCCAAGTGTTTAAATCTTGAATAAAATGGTGCGCGGTTAGGTCGTACTGCACTGGCACAACCGACACAAAGTCATTAGCCAAAGCCCATTCATCTGTATCTTGACCCTTGTCCTCATTCACAAAAGCACCAGTAAGCCAGTAATATTCTCGTCCCAATGGATTGGTGCGCTTGTCAAATTCTTCTTTCCAACTAGCATTGGCCTGTCGACAAATTTTAATACCCTTGATGTCTTTTTCGACTAAATCTGGAATGTTCACATTGAGAACAATACCTCTAGGAATGCCTTCTTTTAGCGCATTTTCTGTAATGGTTTTCACAAAGCTTTTGCAAGCTTCAAATTTGGCACCCCAGCTATAATTAAGTAGTGAAAACCCGATTGCAGGTATGCCTTCAATGCCGGCTTCTAACGCAGCACTCATGGTTCCGGAGTAAATTACGTTGATGGAGGAATTAGAGCCGTGGTTGATACCCGAAACACAGATATCTGGTTTTCGACCTAAAATTTCATTCACAGCAAGTTTCACACAGTCGGCAGGTGTGCCTGAGCAACTGTATTCCGTTTGAGGACCATCGTCTATGGTTATTTTTTCTAAAAATAGTGTTGAATTGATGGTAATAGCATGACCCATTGCGCTTTGCGGACTATCCGGAGCAACCACCACCACTTCGCCAATGCTATTCATCACGCTAATTAAAGTTCGTAAGCCAGGTGCTGTAATTCCATCGTCATTGGTTACGAGTATTAAGGGTTTCTTCGACATAAATACAATTTTTTTTAAGCTATAAAATTAACAATTTCAAAACGATTCATCGAACATTTTTGGTTTAACAAAAAATTAGTAGCAGAGTTAAGGCGTGGCACGGTTTTTTCTATTATTTTAGTCCAATCGTATTTAATTTTGATATATTCTGATTTTAATTATCAGATAATCGCAATTGAAAGAAAAAAAAGAAAGATGAAATTGATTAAAATAATGAAAAGGAATTCAATTCTACTGTTGTTGGCCTTATTATTAGCCTTCGCTTCTTGTAGTTTTACCACAAAAACCTTTAACGATCCTGACAAAGATAAGTTGCTGATACAGCTTATTACTTACGTATTAGAGCAAGGTCATTTTGACCCGAAAAGCATTGATGACGAATTTTCTAAAAATGTATTTGAATCTTACTTAAACCAGTTAGACCCTTACAAGCGTTATTTTTATGAGTCCGATATTAAAGAGTTTTCGAAGTATCAAAACGAAATAGACAATCAAATTAAAGATTACGATTTGTCATTTTTCAATCTCACACATACTCGCTTACTTGAGCGCATTGAAGAAACCAAAGCTCTGTATCAAGAAGTGTTGTCGCAACCTTTTAATTATGATTTAGAAGAAACATTTTCATCAGACTACGAAAAATTGGATTACGTTAAAAACAAAAAACAAATGCGCGAAAGATGGCGCCAACAGTTGAAGTTTTCAACCATAGCCAATTACGACGACTTGTTAACGCTACAAGAAAAGAGTGAAGATTCTGAAGAGATAAAATCAGTCGCAGAATTAGAAGCTGAATCTAGAGAAACTACATTAAGTCAGTTAGATGAGCTATATGAATTTATTGATGAGCGTTTGCGAAAAGATTGGTTTTCAGTTTACATCAACGCTATAGTTGAAGAATTTGATCCACATACCTTTTATTTCGCCCCAGAAGATAAAGACAGATTTGATGTTGCAATGTCAGGTAATTTTGAAGGGATTGGTGCCAGACTTCAAAAACGACTAGACGGAATTATAGTTAACGAGATTATAAGTGGTGGTCCAGCCTGGAGACAGAATGAGCTTGAGGTAGGCGACCAAATTTTGAAAGTGCGTCAAGAAAACGAATCAGAAGCAGTTAATGTCGTTGGTATGCGTTTAGAGGATGCCATCAAATTTATAAAAGGACCAAAAGGCACTAAAGTTACCTTGTCACTTAAAAAAGTGGACGGTAGCATAACCGATGTAACCATAACAAGAGATGTGGTTGAGCTAGAAGAAACTTATGCTAAATCCTCAACGGTAATCAAAGAAGATAAAAAGTTTGGCATAATTAATTTACCGAAATTTTATGTTGATTTTACAGATTATAAAAAGAGAAACGCCGCTTCAGATATCCGTCTTGAAATTGAAAGATTGAAAAAAGAAAATATCGAAGGTCTTGTTCTCGATTTAAGAAATAACGGTGGTGGATCCTTGCAAACAGTTGTTGACATTGCTGGATTGTTTATTAAAGAAGGACCAGTAGTACAAGTTAAAACAGCAGGCGAACCAAAAGAAATTTTGCGTGATAAAGACCGCAGTATTGTTTGGGATGGACCATTGGTAATTTTGGTAAACGAGCTTTCAGCTTCGGCTTCAGAAATACTAGCAGCAGCTATGCAGGATTATAAGCGAGCTATCGTAATTGGCAGCAAGCAAACCTACGGAAAAGGTACCGTTCAAAATGTTCTTGACTTAAACAGAATGGTTCGTAGTAACTCAAGTGGTGATATGGGTGCTTTAAAATTCACCACCCAAAAGTTTTACCGAATTAATGGTGGCTCTACACAATTAGAAGGTGTTAAGAGTGATGTGATAGTTCCAGATCGCTACAGCTATATAGACATTGGTGAAAAAGACCAAAACAATCCATTACCATGGGATAAAATAAGCCCGGTCGATTACGATATTTGGGATGGTTATTTCGATTTCGACAGTACCATCCAAAAAAGCACAGAGCGCATGGCGATTAACGAGCAGCTTAAGCTTATTGACGCCAACGCGCAATGGGTAAAGCAAATAAGAGACAGAGAAAATTTCTCCTTGAATTACAACCAATATAAAGATGAATTAAAACGCAATGAAGAAGAAGCAAAACGCTTCGACAAAATTAGCGAGTATAGAAATAATTTAAGCTTTGTTTCATTGCCATACGAAGTTGATTTAATGACAAAGGATTCTGTTTTAAAACAAAAACGTGACAGATGGCATGAAAGTTTGGCTAAAGATGTTTACGTTGAAGAAGCAGTGAATGTGTTATTCGATTTAAAAACAGCACAACCCATTAAAACAAAAGTAGCTTCGGCTGTAAAGGAATAAGCACATGAGCAACCATCGAGGCTCATTATCATATTTAGCGCTTCAAAGATTTAAAAAAAATCTTTGGGGCGTTTTAAGTTTTACGGTGATTGTATTAATAGGCTTTGTTGCGGTATTTGCCTACCTCCTGGCGCCCGATAATTCAGAAAATGCCAACCAAATGCAAATTTCATTACACTCTAAACAGCCAGGTTTTAAAGCGACAATTCTCACCATCCCATCTCAACTAAAAAACGATCAGTCCTATTTGTCTAAATGGTTTTTTGGCTATAAGAACTCCGATAATCAAATACCCATAAGCAGTTATAAAATTGAAAACAACCTTTTAACATATGTTGAATTCACACCAAATTCAAATCTTGAAATTGTAAAAGAAGTGCCTTTATCAGTGTTTCCAAATGATAATGCAGCTGCGTTTATTAGCGAAAAAACTTATGTTTTCGGTACCGATAAATATGGTCGCGATTTGTTAAGTAGGGTTTTAATTGGCTCGAGAATTTCATTTTTTATTGGTTTTGTAGCGGTATTTATTTCTTTGGTGATAGGAATTTTTATGGGAAGCCTAGCAGGCTATTTTGGTGGCAAAGTCGATGCTTTTATCATGTGGATCATCAATGTGACTTGGTCAATCCCAACACTATTATTGGTGATTGCTATTACCCTGGCCTTGGGCAAGGGCTTCTGGCAGGTGTTTATTGCCGTTGGTTTAACGATGTGGGTGGAAGTGGCGCGTGTAGTGCGCGGTCAAATTATGAGTGTAAAGGAAATGCAATACGTGACTGCCGCCAGAGCTTTAGGCTACAACGATTTTAGAATCATTACCAAGCATATATTACCCAATATTATGGCACCGGTTATTGTAATTGCCGCGGCTAATTTTGCTGCTGCTATACTTATAGAAAGTGGACTGAGTTTTCTAGGCTTAGGCGCACAACCACCAATGGCCAGTTGGGGCGCAATGATCAAAGACCATTATAATTATATTATTTTAGGAAAACCTTATTTGGCACTTATTCCTGCGTTTTGTATCATGCTGCTAGTGATGAGTTTTATGCTGGTTGGTAATGCCTTACGCGATGCGCTGGATGTGAAATCTTAAATAAAGAGGCGATAATTTATTCGGCGCCTAAAACTTCTTCGTTGGTAGTGCCAATAAAGTTCAAAACTTCATCTTTCCCAAAAGACGAAGTTGCAGAGGTGATAAAATACTGAGGTGCCGCTTCCCAAGTTTCTAAAAGAACATTGATATATTCGTTAATGTTGCGTTCAATGGCTTTGGGTTTCAGTTTGTCGGCTTTGGTGAATATAATGGAAAATGGAATGCTGTTTTCGCCCATCCATTGCATGAATTCTAAGTCTATTTTTTGTGGTTCATGCCTGATGTCTATCAATACAAAGGCCCAAATTAATTGTTCGCGTTGTAGAAAATAATTGGTAATAAATTGCTGAAATTTTTTCTTAGCCGTTTTTGAAACCTTTGCATATCCATAACCTGGTAAATCTACCAAATGCCAATTATTATTGATAATAAAATGATTGATAAGTTGCGTTTTACCTGGTCTTCCCGAAGTTTTTGCAAGACTTTTTCTACCAGTAATCATGTTAATTAAAGAAGATTTGCCAACATTACTCCTGCCTATAAATGCATATTCGGGAATTCTATTTTTCGGGCATTTCGATACCTCTGAATTACTTATTACAAATTCAGCCGTTTTTATATGCATAACTTTCTTTTAAAATTGTCGTTTCTCCAACCAGGTAAAAAGAAGCTTGTTAAATTCTTCGGGATGCTCCATCATTGCGGCATGTCCGCATTTGTCAATCCAAAACAACTCCGAATCTGGTAGTAATTGATCAAATTCAATGGCGACTTCTGGCGGCGTAACACTATCATTCTTTCCCCAAATAATGCAGGTTGGCGTTAGCATATTGGGTAAATCTTTCGACATATTATGGCGTATGGCACTCTTGGCAATAGCGAGTGTTTTAATAAGTTTGTTACGGTCGTTTACGGTCTCGTAAACTTCGTCAACAATTTCTTTAGTGGCAACAGCAGGATCATAGAAAACATCTTGAGCTTTCTTTTTAATAACCTCATAATCACTTCGCTTGGTGTAGCCACCACCCATAGCACTTTCGTAAAGCCCCGAACTTCCAGTTATTACTAAGGCTTTCACCTTATTTGGGTACATTTTAGTGTGATATAAACCAATATGACCACCTAGTGAATTGCCAAGTAAAATAACACTCTCAAAACCTTTAAATTCTACAAAATCCTTAAGATAATTAGCGAAATTTTTAACATTGGTCTTTAGGAGTGGCATACTGTAAATCGGTAGCTCTGGAATGACTACTTTATAACCTTTCTGACTAAAAAAATTAGTAACCGCATCAAAATTACTCAGTCCACCCATCAAGCCATGCAAGATGATAATTGGCGTGCCTTCACCTACTTCTATATAACTAAATTGCTGTTCCTTCTTAAGCCTATGTGCCATAAATGAAATTATGAGTTTCGTTAACAAATCTACATAAAAAAATCTGTTTTGTTTTTGTGTATTCTTAAAAGTGTGAATTTAACTATATCCCGCGAATTTCCACCTTGCTCAAAGATAAAATTAGCATCTTTTGAAAGACGACAACAACAAAAACTAGCCACACATTTTCATCAAAATACATGTTACAACAAACCAATTAGCAATGAATCTAATCGATAGTTTGCTTTTTAAAAACAGCCTATAAATGCGCTTTATCGAAAACTTATGAACAAAAGTGGTAAAAAGTGGTAAAAAGTGGAATATTTTTCAATATATTTGACTTGTTATCGTTAAAACTGAAAATAGCATCAAGTGAATTCACTAATAGGCACATACGAATGTAAGGCAGATACCAAAGGTAGACTGATGCTTCCTGTTGCGCTTAAAAAGCAATTACTGCCTGTGCTTCAAGATGGTTTTGTGCTAAAACGCGCTGTGTTCCAGCCTTGTTTAGAGTTGTATCCGATGAGTGAGTGGAATAGGATGATGGATAAAGTGAACAAGCTCAACCGATTCAAAAAGAAGAATAACGATTTTATAAGACTGTTTACCGCTGGTGTAAAAATCATAGACGTTGATGGCACCGGACGTTTAAATATTCCGAAAGATTTGCAATTGTTTGCCGATATCTCAAAGCAAATTGTGATGGCATCCGCAATCAACATTGTTGAGATATGGGATAAAGATCGTTACGAACACGCAATTAATACTGCCACGAGCGATTTTGCTGAGCTGGCCGAAGAAGTAATGGGACAAGATGACGACAACGATGGAATATCATAATGCAGTACTCCTTACCGAGACCGTAGATGGATTAAACATCAAACCAAATGGTGTGTATGTCGATGTCACTTTTGGTGGTGGCGGTCACAGCAAAGAGATTTTAAAAAGACTCAATAAAGAAGGCAAATTATATGCCTTCGATCAGGATAGGGATGCGCTTCAAAATACCATTGAAGACGATAGATTCCAGCTTATTCACGAAAACTTCAGATTTATAAAACGCTTTTTACGCTTTTATGGTGTGAAACAAGTTGACGGTATTCTGGCAGATTTTGGCGTGTCTTCACATCAATTTGATGTGGCAGAGCGTGGATTCTCAACACGTTTCGAAGCAGATTTGGACATGCGAATGAACCAGGATAACGAGCTCTCGGCCTATCAGGTGATTAATTTTTATGAAGAATCACAAATAAAACAAGTGTTGTGGCAGTATGGCGAATTGCGTCAAGCACCTGCAATGGCAAAAGTTATTGTTGCTGCCCGCACCGAAGCACCTATAAAAACAAGTGTAGAACTAAAAACCGTTTTGCAGCGATTTTTACCACCAAATAAAGAAAATAAAATTCTGGCGCAAATTTATCAAGCCATACGAATTGAAGTGAATCAGGAAATTGAAGCGCTTAAGGAATTCCTTTTGCAAACCACCGAATTATTAAATAACGGTGGACGATTGAGCCTAATTTCCTATCATTCATTGGAGGATAGATTGGTAAAACGATTTATAAGAAACGGCATGTTTGAAGGAGAACCAAAGCGCGATGTGTTTGGAAATTTTGAAGTGCCATTTAAAAAAGTTGGCAACTTAATAGTGCCTTCTTCAAAGGAAATAAAAACCAATAGTCGCGCACGAAGCGCTAAACTCAGAATTGCTGAACGATTATGAAAGGAAATATATATAGCATTTTAAGAGGGACTTTTTTGGTGAATGATGACGCCTTCAAAAACTGGCGTGCCATCATTTTTATTTCGGTGTTGGCCATCGTGATGATTGCTAGTTCGCACAGTGCCGATAAAAAGGTGTACGAAATAGCACGCATGAATAATGACGTGAAAGAACTCAGATCCGCATTTGTGGATGGACGTTCAAAGCTGATGAAATTAAAAATGGAATCTAATGTAGTTAGAGAAGTGGCAGAAAAGAAGATTTATTCATCCCCAAATCCACCGCAAAAAATAAGAGTTAAAAAACAACCATAACACTGTGGCAATAGAAGATAAACATATACTGAATAGATTGTATTTCGTTTCCGGAATATTTTTCGTTTTTGCCTTGGCGGTCTTGTTTAAGCTGCTAAGCATTCAGTTTATGCATGGTGACAAGTATCGCGATATGGCCGAAAAGCGCACGGTTAAAAACGTGGTGATTCCTGCCAATCGTGGTAATGTTTATTCGGCCGATGGCAATTTGTTGGCAACTTCTATCCCAAAATACGATATTAGGTTTGATGCCTTAACGCCAACACAAGGGCGATTTGATACCTATATTAAAGCCTTATCCGATTCGCTTTCAGTGTTTACAGGCAAGCCGTCATCGCATTTTCAAAAGGAATTGCGCAAAGCAAGAATTAATAAAAATCGGTATTTTCTGGTAGCGCGAAACTTGAGTTACTCCGATTATATCCGCGTTCGCAGCTTTCCACTGTTAGAATTGGGTGCTTTTAAAGGCGGATTAATTGTAGAACAAACCACCAAACGCGAACACCCTATGGGTGGAATTGCCGAGCGTAGTATTGGTTATGAGCGGTTTGACGAAGATGGTAAAGTAAGCAGAGCGGGAATTGATGGCGCTTTCGGAGTGAAATACTTAAGAGGCACCAACGGTTTGCGCATGAAACAAAGAATTGGCAATGGCCAATGGAAACCCATCGCAGATTATAACCAAATTGATCCAAAAGATGGTTATGATGTATTTACAACTATCGACGCCAATATTCAAGATATTGCCCATCACTCTCTTTTAGGTCAGTTAGAATTTTACCAAGCCGAACATGGTTGCGCGGTTGTAATGGATGTGAAAACCGGAGAAATCAAAGCCATTTCAAACCTAGGTCGTAATACCGATGGAAAATATTATGAGCGTCTTAATTATGCAGTAGGCGAAAGCCATGAGCCTGGTTCTACCTTTAAAGTTATGGCACTCATGGCAGCGCTGGAAGATAAAGCGGTTGATACGGCTACCATAGTAGATACCAGAATGGGGTCTAAACCCTTTTATGGTAGAACAATTACGGACTCTAAAGGTCATGGTAAAATATCTGCTGCTCGAGCTCTTGAGTTGTCATCAAATATTGGTTTGGCAACTATAATTGATGATTACTATTCAAAGGAACCTCAAAAATTTATAGATCGTTTAAAGGCATGGCATTTAAATGATACGCTCGGTATTTCAATTCGTGGCGAAGGTATGCCAGTCATTCCTGAGCCTGGACATAAACTGTGGAGTAAAAATGCATTGCCATCCATGGCTTACGGGTATAACCTAAGAATGACGCCATTACAAACATTAACCTTCTACAATGCTATCGCCAACGATGGCGAAATGGTAAAGCCAAGATTTATCAAAGCGGTGAAAGAATTTGACAGAGAGGTTGAGGTTTTTAATAAAAAAGTGATAAATCCTAAAATTTGTTCGGATCAAACTTTGAGTGAAATACGTGAGATTTTAAAAAACGTAGTTGTTAGAGGAACTGGAAGCAGAATGTACTCTGAAAATTTTTCAATGGCGGGAAAAACAGGAACCGCACGCACCGAGTACTGGATGGACGACTGGAGCGAAGACAAACGCTATATATCATCCTTTGTTGGTTATTTTCCTGCAGAAAATCCGAAGTATTCCTGTATAGTGGTTATTCATAAACCCAGTAACAAAGTTGGTTACTACGGCGCCGATGTTTCGGGACCAGTGTTTAAGAAAATAGCTCAAAAGATTTATACCGATACACCTTTAATTGATGAAGTTGAAAGTCTTGAATTTGACGATAAAAATGTAACTAAAGACTTCAACAATTACTATCAAATTGCCAATACTCATAAAACCATCATGCCCCTTGTAGTGGGTATGCCAGTTATGGATGCGTTGTCCTTATTAGAAAACATGGACGTTTCTATTCATATTGAATTAAAAGGTAACGGTATTGTTAAAAGCCAGTCTATTGCAAAAGGCGTAAAACTAAATAAGAATCAACAGCTAATTATAGAAGCTATATGAGTCAGTTAAAAGACATACTATATAAGGTTACTATAAATGCAGTGGTTGGCAGCACCAGTATTGCAGTGAATAAGATTCAATTCGATTCAAGAAAAATCACTAAAAACGATGTGTTTGTTGCTATAAAAGGCACCATGTCAGATGGCTTTGATTTTATTGAAACAGCTATAAAAGGTGGCGCTATTGCCGTTATTTGCGAAAAGCAACCAAAAAGCTTTGCAGATGGTGTTACGTATGTTATCGTGGAAGATGCCAGCAAAGCACTAGCCATTATGGCCTCTAATTTTTATGAGGTGCCTTCAGCAAATTTAAAACTGGTAGGCATTACAGGTACCAATGGTAAAACAACCGTTGCATCTTTATTATATCAGCTATTTAAAAATGCAGGTTATAAAGTTGGATTGCTTTCCACCGTAAAAATAATGGTGGATGAAACCGAATACAAAGCAACACACACCACACCCGATTCATTAACCATCAATTACTACTTGAGTTTAATGAATGAAGCTGGTGTTAACTTCTGCTTTATGGAAGTAAGCTCACACGGTATCCATCAGAACAGAACCCAGGGCTTGGTGTTTGAAGGAGGCATTTTCACAAATCTGTCTCATGATCATTTGGATTATCACGACACTTTTGCGGAGTACAGAGACGTGAAGAAATCCTTTTTTGACCAACTGCCAAAATCGGCTTTTGCATTAACAAATGTTGATGACAAAAATGGACTGTTAATGTTGCAAAACACGCATGCTCGTAAATACACCTACGCACTAAAATGTTATGCCAATTACCGCGCCCAAATATTAGAAAACCAATTTGAAGGCTTATTGCTAAAAATCAACGATAACGAAATTTGGTCTAAACTCATCGGCACTTTTAACGCTTACAATTTGTTGGCTATTTATGCCGCTGCCGAACTATTGGGCTTGGAAAAATTTGAAAACCTCAGATTGATCAGTGCTTTAGAAAGCGTGAGCGGTCGTTTTCAATATTTGATTTCCGATGAAAAAATAACAGCCATCGTTGATTATGCACACACACCTGATGCACTAAAAAATGTATTAGAAACCATCAATACCATTCGCACCAAAAACGAAGAATTAATCACGGTTGTTGGTTGCGGTGGTGATAGAGATAAAACCAAACGCCCAATTATGGGGCAGATTGCCGCTGCTTTAAGTACTAAAGTAGTATTTACAAGCGACAACCCACGAACAGAAGATCCACAGGAAATTATTACTGCCATTGAAAATGGAGTAGAACCACAACATTTTAAAAAAGTAGTATCCATTTTAGACCGCAAGCAAGCTATCAAAACAGCTTGTCAGCTTGCGAACAGCAACGATATCATATTAATCGCTGGCAAAGGCCATGAAACCTACCAGGAAATTAATGGTGTGCGAACAGATTTCGATGATTATAAAGTAGTTCAAGAATTTTTAAAACAATTACAAAAGTAGATGTTATATTATTTATTTGAATATCTAGAACAACATTACGACATTCCTGGCGCATCGCTTTTCGGGTTCATAACCTTTAGGGCTGCTGCTGCTATTTTAACCTCACTGCTCATCTCAATTATTTTTGGTAAACGCATTATTAATTTTTTACGCCGTCAACAAGTTGGAGAAACCATTAGAGATTTAGGTTTAGAGGGTCAACAAGAAAAGGCAGGCACACCAACTATGGGTGGCATTATCATTATTCTTGCAACGCTTATTCCAGTGCTGTTGTTTGCTAAAATCGGCAATATTTACATCATTTTATTAATCGTCACCACCATCTGGATGGGTACCATCGGATTTATTGATGATTATATCAAAAAATTCAAAAATAATAAGGAAGGTTTAAAAGGCAGGTTCAAAGTAATTGGTCAAGTTGGTCTGGGAATAATAGTAGGCGCAACACTTTACTTCAGTCCAGATGTGACTATTAAAGAAAAGCTTCCGGTGGCAGTTCAACAAGAGCTGCTAGCACAAGATCCCAGTTTGTCGCCTTCTAAGTTGTATAAGGCAGAAAACCGTTCAACTAAAACAACCATTCCATTTGTAAAACAAAATGAATTTGACTATGCCGATCTTATTACCTGGATCCATCCCAAATTGGGTAATTACGTCTGGCTTCTTTTTATTCCAATCGTAATTTTTATCATTACCGCAGTGTCTAATGGTGCCAACTTAACAGATGGAATTGATGGTTTAGCCGCAGGAACTTCCGCAATTATCGTGTTGACCTTAGGCATATTTGCTTGGGTTTCTGGTAACATCATATTTTCCGATTATCTCAACATTATGTACATCCCCAGTGTTGAAGAAATCACCATTTACATCGCCGCATTTGTAGGTGCGCTTATTGGATTTTTATGGTACAACACCTATCCCGCGCAAGTGTTTATGGGTGATACAGGAAGTTTAACTATTGGCGGAATTATAGCCGTTATCGCTATTGCAGTTAGAAAAGAGTGGCTCATTCCAGTACTGTGCGGCATCTTTTTAGCCGAGAATTTATCAGTGGTAATGCAGGTGAGCTACTTTAAATACACAAAGAAAAAATTTGGTGAAGGCAGACGCATCTTTAAGATGTCGCCACTGCACCACCATTATCAAAAATTAGGATACCACGAAAGTAAAATAGTTACCAGATTTTGGATTATAGGCATTCTATTAGCCATTTTATCTGTGGTAACCTTGAAGATTCGATAACATGAAGAGGCTCGTGATATTAGGTGGTGGCGAAAGCGGAGTAGGAGCCGCATTGCTGGGGCAAGCAAAAGGTTTTGAGGTATTGGTTTCAGATAAATCAATCATCAAACAAAAGTTTAAAGACGTTCTTTTAAATAATGACATTGAATGGGAAGAAGGTAAACATACCGAAAGCGCAATTTTAAATGCCGACTTGGTGGTGAAAAGTCCTGGAATTCCTGATAAAGCACCATTGGTGGTAGCGCTTAAAGCTCAGCAAACTAAAGTTATTTCCGAAATTGAATTTGCAGCACGTTACACCAATGCTACCATCGTGGCCATTACTGGCAGTAACGGTAAAACCACCACGGCGTCCTTAACGCATCATATTTTAAAAAATGATTTAAAGGTTGGGCTTTCAGGAAATATCGGAATCAGCTTTGCACGTCAGGTGCTTGATTGTGATTTTCCAAATTATGTGCTAGAAGTAAGTAGTTTTCAATTGGACGGCACGGTGAGTTTCAAGCCTCATATCGCTGTGTTAACCAATATCACACCCGATCATTTAGACCGATACGAGTATCAGTTTGAAAAGTATATCGCTTCTAAATTTTTAATTATTAAAAATCAAACAGCAGCGGACTATTTTATTTATGATGCCGATGACGAGGTGATCGAACAGCATTTAAAAACCATTTCTATTCAATCAAAATTACTGCCATTTTCACTTACCAAAGTGATTGAAAATGGCGCTTATTACAACAACAACGAAATAATAATAACCATAGATAACAACAAAATCATTATGCCTACAAACAACCTAGCTTTAGAAGGTAAACACAATATTAAAAATGCCATGGCTGCCTCAACGGTAGCGCATTTGCTCAAAATTAGAAAACAGACCATTCGTGAGAGTCTGGAGAATTTTCAAGGGGTGGAACACCGTTTAGAACACGTTTTAAAAATTAACAAGGTCAATTATATCAACGACTCCAAAGCCACCAATGTAAATGCTACTTATTACGCCTTGGAAAGTATGGAAGCGCCAACGGTATGGATTGTTGGCGGAGAAGACAAGGGCAATAATTACGAAGAATTATTTCCCTTTGTAAACGAAAAAGTAAAAGCGATTATATGTTTAGGTGTGGATAATGAAAAACTACTTCAATCCTTTTCCTCTATGGTCGACATTATTGTTGAAACCCAATTTATGAGCGAAGCAGTTAAAATAGCTTATAAAATTGCCCAGGCTGGCGATAGCGTTTTACTATCACCTGCATGCGCGAGTTTTGATTTATTCGAAAATTACGAAGACAGAGGCCGACAATTTAAAGACGCAGTACGAAAACTATAAGAGTAACAATAGCATGCAAAATGTATTTCAACATATAAAAGGAGATCGGCTTATTTGGGCCATCATTTCCTTGCTTGCTATTTTCTCATTTTTACCGGTGTACAGTGCGGCTAGTAATTTGGCATATACTAGCGGCATTGGAAATACCTTTGGGTATTTTTTAAAGCACTTTATGCATCTGTTTTTAGGATTCGCCATCATGTATGGCATGCATAAAATTCCTTATAGATATTTTAGGGGCTTATCTATAGTGATGATGCCCGTGGTTATTGGCTTATTAGTACTTACCATTTTTCAAGGCAAAACAATAGATGGTGCCAATGCCAGCCGTTGGATTCAAATTCCAGTAGTAGGTATGTCATTTCAAACGTCAACCTTGGCAGCAGTGGTTTTAATGGTGTATGTGGCACGTTATCTGTCAAGAATAAAGGATAAAACAATAACATTCAAAGAAAGTATTTTGCCACTTTGGCTTCCGGTGTTTGTGGTATTGGCATTGATATTACCAGCAAACTTTTCAACAACAGCCATCATTTTTGCAATGGTATTGGTGTTAACTTTTATTGGCGGTTACCCTGTTAGATATCTATTGGCTATTATCGGTACCGCTATTATAGCCTTTGCATTTTTTGTGCTCATTGCCAAAGCCTTTCCGTCGTTGATGCCTAACCGCATTGACACTTGGATGAATCGTGTGGAAAGTTTTTCTAATACTGAAGTCACTGAAGCGGATTATCAAATAGAGAAAGCAAAAATCGCTATTGCCACTGGTGGTATTCAAGGCGTTGGTCCTGGTAAAAGTGTTCAGAAAAACTTTTTACCGCAATCGGCTTCCGACTTTATTTACGCCATCATTGTGGAAGAATACGGACTCATTGGCGGTGTGTTTTTACTCATTATGTATTCTTGGTTGTTGTTCAGAATAGTAATTGTGGCACAAAATGCCGATACCATATTTGGTAAGTTGGTAGTACTAGGTGTGGGCTTACCTATCATATTTCAGGCGCTCATTAATATGGCGGTTGCGGTGGAATTATTTCCGGTTACAGGCCAAACATTACCACTTATTAGTAGTGGCGGTACATCGATATGGATGAGCTGTCTGGCATTCGGAATTATTTTAAGCGTAAGTGCCAAGCGCCAAGAACAAAAAGAAGAATTAGAAAAAGAAGACAATCCCTTAGAAATACTAAGTGAAGCCTTATGACAAAACCCTATAAAATAATACTATCAGGTGGCGGAACTGGCGGGCATATTTACCCGGCAATCGCGATTGCTAACGAGTTAAAATACCGTTATAGCAATGCTGAGTTTTTATTTGTAGGCGCACATGACAGAATGGAAATGGAAAAAGTGCCTCATGCAGGGTATAAGATCGAAGGGTTGTGGATTACGGGAATTCAACGCAAATTAACTTTAAAAAATTTATCGTTCCCTTTAAAATTGATTAGCAGTCTTATTAAGGCCAAAAGAATTCTAAAGGAATTTAAACCTGATGTGGCGATTGGTACTGGTGGTTTTGCCAGCGGTCCGTTGTTGCAAACGGCAGTTATGAGAGGTATACCAACACTTATTCAGGAGCAAAATTCCTTTCCTGGAATTACCAATAAGTTATTGGGTAAAAAAGTGAATACCATTTGTGTGGCTTACGATGGTTTAGAGCGGTTTTTTCCCAAAAATAAAATTGTGAAAACTGGTAACCCGGTTAGAAAAGATTTATTAGCCATTGAAGGCAAATCCATAACGGCTAAAGATCATTATAAATTAAAGCACAACAAGCATACGCTTTTAGTTCTTGGGGGAAGTTTGGGAGCCAGAAGTATTAATCAATTAATTGAAAAACAACTGAATTTTTTCAGTGACAACAATGTTCAAATTCTTTGGCAATGTGGTAAGTTGTATTATGAGCAATACAAACATTACAACAGTTTAGAAAACGTGCAGGTGTTTGCGTTTATTGACACCATGGATTTGGCTTATGCCGCAACTGAGATTATTATATCTAGAGCTGGCGCGAGTTCGGTTTCGGAATTGTGTATCGTCGGTAAACCGGTAATTTTTGTGCCGTCTCCTAATGTCGCAGAAGACCACCAAACCAAAAATGCACAATCCATCGTGGCCAAAGAAGCGGCTATATTAATAAAAGAAAGTGAATTGGAATCGGAATTTCAAAACCGGTTTTCAGAATTATTGTCCTCGGCAACATTGCGAGAGACTTTGAGTAAAAACATCAAATCTTTAGCATTGGTGAATGCCACGAATGCTATTGTAAATGAAGTAGAAAAATTATTAAAGCAATCATGAACTTAACATCGTACACACATATCTATTTTTTAGGCATTGGCGGTATCGGCATGAGTGCTTTGGCCCGCTATTTTGTAGCGCAAAATATAGAGGTAGCAGGTTATGATAAAACAAAAACAGAACTCACCACAACGCTGTCCGATTTAGGGATCGCTATAAACTTTGAAGATGAAGTGTCGACCATTCCGTCCCACTTTTTAAATGCTGATGATACTTTGGTGGTTTACACACCTGCCATTCCTAAGGGACACCGACAGTTTAATTACTTTAAGGAGGCTAATTTTAAAATTGTAAAACGCGCTGAGCTCCTAGGCCACATTACCAAAAATACATTTTGTTTAGCAGTGGCAGGCACCCATGGTAAAACGACTACATCGGCTATTTTAGGACATTTGTTATACAGTTGCGATGTGCCAGTCACGGCATTTTTAGGTGGTATCAGTCAGAATTACAATTCCAATTTCATCAGTAACGGCACCGAAGTTTCTGTAGTTGAGGCAGATGAGTTCGATAGATCCTTTTTAACCTTAAGTCCAAACTTTGCCTGCATTACCTCGATGGATGCAGACCATTTGGATATTTATGGCGAAGCATCTGCTTTAAAGGATTCTTTTGTAGCATTTTCAAAATGCATCGAAGTTGGTGGTAAATTGTTTATTAAAAATGGCTTGCCTTTAGAAGGTATTACTTATGGCATAGAAGACAACGCCGATTATTCGGTTCAAAATATAAGAATAAACGAAGGTAGTTATGTGTTTGATGTAAAAACACCAACAACCTTGATCAAAGATTTCAAATTTAACCTACCTGGTAGACATAATCTGTCGAATGCGTTAATAGCCTTGGCGATGGCTGTAGAGTTTGGTTGCCCTCACCAGCAGCTCGCCAAAGCTTTAGCATCCTTTAGTGGTGTAAAACGACGATTTTCATACCATATTAAAAATGAAAATTTGGTGTATATAGACGATTATGCGCACCATCCTGAAGAAATAAAAGCAGTCTATCAGGCTGTGAGCGAAATGTACCCCGGAAAAATGGTAACAGTTATTTTTCAACCACACCTTTTTAGCAGAACAAGAGATTTTATAGATGATTTTGCCGCTGCGCTTAGTCACTTTGACAAGGTGTTGTTATTGGAAATTTATCCAGCAAGAGAAATGCCAATTCCTGGTGTAGATTCCGCTTGGTTGCTGAGTAAAATCAACAATCCTGATAAGCAACTAGTGAGTAAAACCGAATTATTAAGAATATTAAATCAAAACACCTCACAGGTGGTATTGAGCCTTGGCGCGGGCGATATTGGCGAAGAAGTTTATCAAATTAAGCAAACACTAAATCATGCGAGTTAAATTAAGACATATCAAATTGCCTTTTTTAGTGTTGGCCGTCACTAGCTTGTTTGCGTTTACAAATAGCAAAAATAGCAAGCGTGAAATTAAAGCAGTGGATATTGTATTTAAAGGCGATCAAAAGCTTTTTCTTACAACTGAGAATGTTAGTAAATTGTTAATACAAAATCAAGAGGCTGTTATGAATAAGCCTAAAGAAATTATAGATTTGAACCTATTAGAATCCGCCCTAAAAACTAACCAAATAATCAAAAACGCAGAAGTACACTTGTCCGTAGACGGCGTACTCACAGCGGAAATTGAGCAAAAAAGACCTATTGCTAGAGTCAATACTAATGCATCTTATTATATAGATGATCAGGGTACGTTTATGCCTTTAAGTAGTAATTATTCAGCAAGAGTGCCACTTATAACAGGTGCAATTAACAAAAAGAACGCAGCGCAAATTTTGCCAATTGCTAAAAAGATTGATGAAGACGCTTTTTTAAAGTCGCATGTGATTGAAATGATTTTAAATGATGACGATACCGTAGATCTACGATTTAGAACCTACGATTTTAAAATACATTTAGGAACATTGAAACAACTAGATAAAAAAATAAACAATCTCAAAGCTTTTTATCAAAAGGCGTATAGAGATAGCACATTACAAAAGTATAGTTTGGTTAACTTAAAGTTTGACAACCAAGTTATATGTACCAAAAAATAAACAATGGACAACAATAAAATCGCAGTAGGATTAGATATAGGAACCACAAAAATTGTGGCTATGATTGGCCGTAAAAACGAATATGGCAAAGTGGAGATTTTAGGCATTGGAAAAGCAAAAAGTTTAGGCGTACACCGTGGGGTGGTTAATAATATTACCCAAACCATACAATCTATCCAACAAGCCGTACAAGAAGCCGAAATGGCATGTGATTTTAAGATAAACGAAGTAACTGTTGGAATCGCTGGTCAGCACATTAGAAGTCTTCAGCACAGTGATTATATCACTAGAGCCAATTCCGAACTCGTGATTGATGAAGAGGATATCGACAGGTTAATCAATCAAGTGCACAAGCTGGTGATGTTGCCAGGAGAGGAAATTATTCATGTATTACCGCAAGAATTTAAAGTAGACGGTCAGCCAGAAATTAAAGAACCCATAGGCATGTATGGTGGACGTTTGGAGGCCAATTTTCATGTGGTAGTGGGGCAGGTGTCGTCTATCAGAAATGTGGGTCGCTGTATCAAAAGTGCTGGTCTAGAGTTGGAAGGCATTACCCTGGAACCACTAGCATCGGCCAATGCAGTATTGAGTCAGGAAGAAAAAGAAGCGGGTGTTGCCTTGATTGATATAGGTGGTGGCACAACTGATTTGGCAGTGTTTAAAAATGGGATCATTCGTCATACGGCTGTAATTCCTTTTGGCGGTAATGTGATTACTGAAGATATTAAAGAAGGTTGTTCCATCATTGAAAAGCAGGCAGAACTACTTAAAATAAAATTCGGCTCGGCATGGCCAGGAGAAAATAAAGACAATGAAATAGTCTCGATTCCAGGATTGAGAGGCAGAGAACCGAAAGAGATAACCCTCAAAAATCTTTCAAAAATCATCCATGCCAGAGTGGTTGAAATTGTAGAACAGGTGTATGTAGAAATTAAGAATTACGGACACGAAGAGCAGAAAAAGAAACTCATTGCGGGCATAGTGCTCACCGGCGGCGGCAGTCAGTTAAAGCACTTAAAGCAATTGGTGGAGTACATCACTGGTATGGATACCAGAATCGGATTCCCCAACGAACACTTGGCAGGCGATTCCGATTCTGATGTTACCAGTCCATTGTATGCCACAGCTGTTGGTCTAGTAATGGATGCTTTAAAACGTCAGGAGCGTAAAAAGGCTGAACAAGAAGAAGTCAAAAAACAACAAGCCCAAGCTCCAGTAATAGATGAACCTGTTGTAACGAAACCCAAAAAAGAACGCCGAGGTTTTTTAGACAAACTAACCGAACGCGTCAAAGATTTTTTAGATAATGCAGAATAAATTAATCCATATAAAACCCAATAAAGAACTTATCATATGAGCAATCACGATTTTGGAAGTATAGCATTCGATTTGCCAAAGAACCAATCAAACGTCATCAAAGTAATAGGAGTTGGTGGTGGTGGTAGTAACGCCATCAATCACATGTTTCAGCAAGGTATCAAAGGGGTAGATTTTGTAATCTGTAACACCGATGCACAAGCCTTACAAAATAGTGGAGTTCCTAATAAAATTCAATTAGGACTGCATCTAACCGAAGGTTTAGGTGCTGGCGCCAATCCCGAAGTTGGCGAGCAATCGGCTGTTGAAAGTTTAGAAGACATCCGACGCATGTTAGATACCAACACAAAAATGGTATTCATCACCGCAGGAATGGGCGGTGGTACCGGTACAGGTGCCGCGCCAATCATTGCCAAAATGGCTAAGGAATTAGACATTCTAACCGTTGGTATTGTAACCATGCCATTTCAGTTTGAAGGTAAAATGCGAAACGAACAAGCACAGCTTGGTATAGAAAAATTACGTGGTCATGTAGATTCTCTAATTGTAATCAACAATAATAAATTACGTGAGGTTTACGGTAATCTTGGCTTTAAAGCAGGATTTTCAAAAGCCGATGAGGTTTTGGCAACCGCCTCCAGAGGAATTGCCGAAGTTATCACACATCATTACACGCAAAACATCGATTTACGCGATGCCAAAACCGTCCTTAGCAACAGTGGGTCGGCTATTATGGGTTCTGCCTCAGCATCGGGTCAAACCCGCGCGCAAGACGCTATCATGAAAGCCTTAGATTCACCATTGTTAAACGATAATAAAATCACGGGAGCAAAAAACGTGTTGTTACTTATTGTTTCAGGAACACAGGAAATTACCATTGATGAAATAGGTGAGATCAACGATCATATTCAAAATGAAGCTGGCCACGGTGCTAACATTATCATGGGTGTTGGTGAAGACGAAACGCTTCAGGAATCTATTGCTGTAACAATCATTGCCACTGGGTTTAATGTAGACCAGCAAAATGATATCTCCAATACCGAAGCCAAAAAAGTGATTCACGCCTTAGACGATGATTCAGTAGATAATGACAATAGGGTAAAAGATTCCGAACCAGCTATTTTTATGCCAGACATTGTTTTAGAGAAAGATAAAGTAGTAGTTCATACTCTAGAGGAAGACGATTTTAAAGATGATTTTGAATTGATTCCTACTACTGAATTTATCAAAAATATGTCGGTGACTTACGAAGAAGTGATTGACGGCAAGCGTAAGCAAACTGAATTTATTATCAACGATGTAAAACCTCGAACAACAGAAATAGAACCAGTTGAGGAAGAGCAAATCACCCTAACCTTCGATTTGCCACTTACGCCTAAGTCAGAAGAAAAGGACAGCGTTAAAGGAATTGATGATTCAAATAAAGTATTATTCTCCTTAGACGAAGACTTTAAAAACTTCGATGTGAACGAATATGTTGAAATAATTCCTGTAACCGAAGCCAATGATAAAGGTGAGAAGCGCTTTGTTTTAGAAGATATCAATTCTTCCGAAACCACCGCGAAACAAACCAAGGCCAAAGCACCAGAGGTTAGAGAAGAAGTTTATGAAAGACGTGTAGCCGAACCCAACGATCGCAGCTATGAAACGGCAGAAGAAATCGATCCGATGACCACGCCTATTTCAGA
The DNA here is from genome assembly GCF_036825875.1 of Paucihalobacter sp. Lineage (NCBI taxonomy): Bacteria > Pseudomonadati > Bacteroidota > Flavobacteriia > Flavobacteriales > Flavobacteriaceae > Paucihalobacter > Paucihalobacter sp. The sequence goes on from NZ_DAISXK010000021.1 coordinate 39,933, forward strand.
GTTGTTAAAGGAGCGTGCTAATGAGCGCAGACGGAAAATGAAAGACTTCAATTACAAATTTAATAATGCTAAAATAGACGAAATAGAAAGAGAACCAGCATACAAGAGACAAGGCGTGAATTTGGACGAATCTAAACATTCATCCGAGACTATTACTTCGAGATTATCAGTTGGCACTGACGACAACGACGATGTTCAATTGAGAAGTAACAATTCATTTTTACACGACAACGTAGATTAATAGCAAATTTAGTTGAGTGTTTCACACTTGTGTCAAACCTGAGTAACTCAAATGTTGCTCAGGTTTTTGTTTTTATACCAAAAGCAGAGTTATCAGAACCTAATTTCTTATTATCTTCGCAACTCAAAATGAAAATTAGTACATCATGAGTTTACAGGATAAGATTATGACAGCCATGAAAACGGCCATGAAGGAAAAAGATCAAACAGCACTTGCTGCTCTTAGAGCAGTAAAATCAGAATTGTTATTAGCTCAAACCTCGGGTACCCAAGACACCCTTACAGAGGAAGACGAGATAAAAATTTTATCAAAACTCGTAAAACAACGTAAAGACAGTGCAACAATTTTTACTGAGCAGAATCGTTTAGATTTAGCCGAACCAGAATTAGCACAAGCAGCTATAATTAGTCAATTTTTACCAGAACAATTAAGCGAAGAAGCCATTGCCAAAGAAGTGGATGCCATCATCGCTTACACTGGTGCTTCAGGCATGAAAGATATGGGTAAAGTAATGGGATTGGCTTCAAGTGCATTAGCAGGTAAAGCGGATGGTAAGACTATTTCGATGATAGTTAAGGCCAGGTTGTCTTAATTATAAAAATATAAAGAGATGCCTTTTTTTAAAGGCAAATGGCCGCGTGGCGCAATTGAATAGCGCATCAGATTTCGGCTCTGAGGGTTGGGGGTTTGAATCCCTCCGCGGTCACATCAAGCAGGTAAAACCGCCCCCAACGCAGTTGGGGGCGGTTCTGTTTTTTTACACCGCGTCAAAAGCCCAGCTTTTGTAAGCGTTGTAAAAAAACAGAACCTAACAGCCCTCAACAAGGTTGGGGGCTGTGGTTTTACTTATTTGCAGACGTGAGCAATCAGGGATGAGCGCAAGCTAATCCCGTTTCGATAGATTAATTTTAAGCCCAGCTTTTGTAAGCGTTGTAAAAAAACAGAACTCCGCTGCCGCGCGATTCTATCGCGTGGTGGAAGTAGTAATGAAGAATGCCTATAAGCATGATCTAGAGAAAAGTGAAAAGGATAGGTGTGCTAAAGTCACAAGTCACTCCGCTACCGCGCGATTCTATCGCGTGGTGGAAGTAAGTAAAAGTAATTTGCTACCCCTGTTGGGGCTGTGGCTTTCCCTATTTGCAGGCGTGAGCACTCAGGGATGAGCGCGCTAATCCTAAAACCTTCAATTTATTCAAATCTAAATTTCAAAATAATATATGTTTAAACATATATGAATAAGCTATAATGTATTATTATATTTTATTACATATAATTTTACTATATTCGTTAAAATTATATTTTAATACATATAATGAGCTATTTATCAGAATTTGTAAAAGAGAGAAGAAAAAGTGTCAACCTGACGCAAGAGGAATTTGCCCAGCGTGCAGGAGTCGCGCTAACAGTTGTTAGAAAAATTGAGCAGGGAAAAACCAATTTGAATATGGAAAAGGTAAACTTGGTCTTAAATATGTTTGGACATGAGTTGGCGCCATTGAAGTTAAAAAGGCCTCATAAATGAGACAGGGTTACGTATATTACAAAGATAATTTAGCTGGAGTAATTACAGAAACAAATGACGGTGAGTATATTTTTCAGTATGATAATAAATATGTTGAGGATTTCCCTGATGATTTCATAACCTTTGTTATGCCTGTTACGAGTACACCCTATACAGACAAAAGACTATTTCCTTTTTTTGAGGGATTGATACCTGAAGGATGGTTGTTGAATATAGCAACCGATAACTGGAAAATTAGCAAGAATGATCGAATGGGTCTACTGCTCGCATGTTGTCATAATTGCATAGGGGCGGTAAGTGTTGAACCAATACCCAAAAGTGATGAAGAATAAGTGCTTGTATTGTTATGGCGCCACAGCTAATGCGAAAGACTTTCACGATGAGTGCGCTTTGAAATTTTTTGGAACATCTACAGCGCCAAAAATACCCTATTCATTGAGCCAAATGGACGAGTTGGCTAAAAATATAGTAGAACGAAGTGTTGCTGTCCCAGGTGTCCAACCAAAGTTGTCTATGTCTTTAATTCGCAACGCTAAAAAAAAATCTGATACACGATTAACGGTTCTAGGCGCTTTAGGAGGTGAGTTCATACTTAAGCCACCTTCTGAACGGTTTTGTGAAATGCCCGAAAATGAGCATGTGACTATGAAAATAGCAGAAGTCTTGGGTATAAGGGTCGTCCCTTCTTCTCTAATTAGAATAGCTTCAGGAGAACTCTCCTATATTACCAGGCGTATAGATAGGACTTCGAAAGGTGAAAAAATACATATGTTGGATATGTTCCAAATTACCGAGGCTTCTGATAAATACAAAAGTTCTATGGAAAAAATTGGTAACGCCATTGACCAATATTCAAGTAACACGCTTCTTGATAAAGTCCTGTATTTTGAATTGGTAATTTTTTCGTTTATTACTGGAAACAACGATATGCATTTGAAAAATTTTTCGATGATTAAAGACACTATTGGCTGGACTTTATCCCCTGCATACGATTTGTTAAACGCATCGATTATAAACCCAAAAGATGACGAGGAGCTCGCACTTACCTTGAACGGTAAGAAAAGAAAGCTCAAGACAGAACATTTTTTAGGGTTCGGTAAGGGATTGGGTTTGTCGCCCAAACAAATAAATGGCGCTTTTAAAAGGATACCCGATAAATTGTCTGAAATAGAGAATTGGATCGACAAATCGTTCTTATCAAATGATATGAAGAATGCCTATAAGCATGTTCTAGAGAAAAGGATAGGTGTGCTAAAGTCACAAGTCACTCCGCTACCGCGCGATGCTATCGAGTGGTGGACGTAGTAATTTGCTACCACACCATGGCATCATATTGTTTCTAGGACATAGTTTCTAATCAAACACATGCCATGCCAATCACATCGCCTCTAAACCATCATAAAATTTAATAGAAATTCCTTTAAGCTTTTTTAGTAGATTTAGCCCATGAGAACAGTTATGGTATTGGAACAAAACCTAGAAGATAACTTTGTTGCGGTGATGGTTGTGTTATTGACCCTGTTTATAGGAGGCTTAATTATTTATAAGCTTTTTTTGTTTTTTGAAATGGCCTATGTAGAATACATCAACAAACAGTTGTTCTTTAACCACATCTATTTTAAAAAGCGTCATCTAGATCCGCGCTATGCTTATTTTCTCAGAAAGCAATTCAATTTTTATCAAAGACTCAATCACCGTCAACAAAAGAATTTTGAGCATAGGACGCAACGCTTTATAGACAACAAACAATTTATTGGTAAGGGCGTTTTGGTGACCGATGAAATGAAAGTAGTAATTGCTGCCACGGCTACCAAAATAACCTTCGGACTTAGAGACTATAAGCTTCCATTATTAAATAAAGTGCTTATTTATCCCGATGCTTATTTTTCAACAACCAATGAAGTGTATCACAAAGGTGAATTTAATCCTGCCTATCGGGCACTAGTGTTTTCATGGAAACATGTGGTGGAAGGTTATGAAATCCACGACGACAATATCAACCTAGCCATTCACGAAACCGTCCATGCCATTCATTTTAATTATCTTAGAAAACGTAGTAAAAGTTCAAGTGCGGCTATTTTTTTGGATTCGTATAACGAACTCGCCAAATTTTTAAATGACAACCATCATTATCGCAATAACTTAATGGGATCCGACTATTTGCGTGCCTACGCCCATACCAACCAATTTGAGTTCTTGGCAGTATTAATTGAAACGTTTATTGAAACGCCCAACGAGTTTCAAAATTTGTATCCAGAAATTTATATCAAAATAAAACAAATGCTCAATTTCAATTTTAGGGGGTATTAAATACCAAAAATTTGCAGGCATTTCTTCTCAACTATTATCTTCAATCTGTTTATTGCTTAAAAAATTTATTGCTTTTACGGTTTTCCGTAAAGTTGGTTTCTGTTCAGGCTTTACTTTAGTGTTTTATAAAACTGTAGTAATGCAGACTATGTCTGAGGGAGAACAAACCTAAACTTAATAATTATGACCTTAATCGTTTTAGTGGTGATTGCGGTATGGTTTATTTGTGGATTTCTTATCAATTATTACTTCGAAACTAATGACACCCATGCGCAAAAGAAAGGATTTCACATGGCTACAGCCTTGCATATTTTTATCAATATTATTGCTTTCATTACGATTTTAGCCTTACTATATGGTTAATTAAATTAGAGTGTATTTCCTATTTTTCTAATAATCTTATGCTTATTTTAGAGGCCATGAATCAACGCAGATGGTACGCCCTTTTCCTTCTCTGTTTTGTTGGCTGTTCCTTGGCGCAACAAAATAGCAAGGATAGCTTTTCGCCACGTGATGCAGTTTTATTACCCAAACAATCTTCGCATTTACCGCAGGGGTATTTTCATTTCGCGCAACAAAAGGAAATCTTGTTGCAACAGGGCGACACAATTGCAGCTGTAGATGCCATACGTATGATGGCGATTGCCGCTTTTAAATTGGGTAATTTGAGCGATAGTGAAATACAAAGCGTAGAGGCTTTGCAGCTCCTTACAAAATTCAAGTCGCAACCCGATGAGGTGCCAAACCGCATAATGGGGATTTACAACCAATTGGGCAAAATCTATGAAAATAAAGCACTATTTGCTACAGCCACTCAATATTTTAACGATGCACTGCGTATCGCTTCTACCACAAGCGATAGCATCACTATTTTAAACAATATAGCCAATATTAACCGCGCTCAGGAGTATTTTGAAGTGGCCGATACAGATTATAAACAAATTATTTCTATGGCAAAAGGCATTGGTGACACCATCGCTTTGGCGCGTACCATTAATAATTATGGCGATTTACTAACCGATCAAAACCGCAGCGATGCCCTGCCAACCTTATTAGAAGGTCTGCGTTTGCGCCAACTTAAAAATAGTAAAGAAGGCATTTTTGGGAGCTATCGGCATTTGGTGTACTACTATCAATCGCAAAACCAAACCGAAACAGCACAAGCTTACGCCCAAAAATGTCTTGAGATAGCCAAAGCATTAAACAGTACAGCCTATTTATTGGAAGCTTATAATTTACTGGTGGAACTTAATAACGACGACACCGTATTGGCCTACAAACATATAAGCGATAGTATTAATGAGGCCAACCGAGAGACTCAAAACCTATATGCTGCTATGCGTTTTGATGTAGACCAAGAAAAACTTAACCGGCAACGCGCCGAACTTCAGTTAGAAAAAGAGCGTCGTAAAAAGCAAACAACCCTTTTAATTGCGTTAATAGCAGGGCTTATTTTTATCCTGATATTCTTATATATTTTAATGCGCATCAAACAAATCAAACAGCGGGAAGTGTTCGCTACCGAAAGTCGTATTTCTAAAAAAGTACACGACGAGGTAGCCAACGAAGTCTACCAACTCATGGTAAAAATGCAATTGGCAGAGGAACCGTCAGAGCTGTTGTTAGACGATTTGGAATCTATCTACAACCGTTCGCGTGATATTTCAAAAGAATTTAATAGTCTGGACACCAAACTTCCCTTTAGTGAGGTATTGAACGATTTAATTGCCTCGTATCAAACCAGCGGACTAAGCATTATCAATCGCAACATTAGCAAACACAATTGGGATATGGTGTCTCAAGACAAGAAAAATGCCCTTTATCGGGTGTTGCAGGAATTAATGACCAATATGAAAAAACACAGTCAGGCAACCGTAGTAGCCATAAGTGTGGATCAAAAAGGCAAGAAAACCGAATTCAAATACAGCGATAATGGCGTGGGTAGTCATTTAAAAAAACAAAATGGTTTGCAAAATGTGGAAAACCGCATTTTTGCCTTAAAAGGAACCATTACCTTTGACTCACAACCTGGTAAAGGGTTTCAAGTTAAAATAGTAATATAATGTTTTCAAAGGTTTTAATTGCAGACGATCTGGAGAGTATCAATAGAGGGGTCTCTTCGATTTTGTATACACGCGGCATTCCGGAAGTACATCAGGTAAATTACTGCGACGATGCGTATTTAAAAGTCTTAGCCGCTATCAAGGCAGACCAACCCTACGATTTAATCATCACCGATTTGTCCTTTAAAACCGATCACCGCACCCAAAAGATTAAGTCGGGCGACGAACTTGCATTGGCACTTAAACTCAAGTATCCAGGGCTTAAAATTATCGTTTACAGCGTAGAAGAACGCTTGCCATTGGTGCGCAAACTTATCCGGTTGCATGGTATTGAGGCTTATGTTTGCAAGGGTCGTAGAGGTTTATTGGAATTGGAAATGGCCGTGGCCCACTTAGAGCAAAATAAAGTGTATGTCTCACCGCAGGTATCTGCTGCCTTAAGTCGTAAGACCGTTACGGAAATTGAGGATTACGATATTCATTTACTGCAACAACTCGCCCAAGGCATGGTGCAAGACGAAATTGCGGGCTACTTAAAAGCGCACAACATCAAACCCTTTAGTTTAAGTGCGGTAGAAAAGCGCATCGGTCTGTTGCGTATCCACTTCGGCTCTAAAAATGTGACCCAATTAATTGCTACTGCTAAGGATCTGGGGTTGATTTAAAGTGGCACAGTCAAGGTTCAAGCTTCAACATTCAAGGTTCAACATTCAAGGTTCAAGGTTCCTTCGTCCATTTTAAATCAAATATTACCCTCTGAATTGTTCCCCCTAGATTGCGCAGAGGCGCGCAAAGAAAAATCTGTGTTAATCCGTGTAATCCGTGCAATCCGTGATAAAAAAAAGAACTGAGTATTTTAATTATCTCTTGAATAGTTTCCCGCAGATTGCGCAGAGGCGCGCAGAGAAAAATTTGTATTAATCCGAGTAATCCATCCAATCCAT
>NZ_DAISXK010000022.1:0-46145 GCF_036825875.1 Paucihalobacter sp.
TGAAGTTTTAAAAATTCCGGGTTTTCAATACTAACTAAAAAATCTCCTTTTTTTACCACATTACCCACCAAAAGGGGCGTTCTTTTAATATAACCACCCTTAATGGCATTCACCATAGCTTTATTTTGCGGTGGTACATCTATCATACCGGTAACATTTACAGTCATTGGAAAATCCTTGGTTTCAGCTTTTCCAATAGCCATGTTATTAAGGTCTAATTGTGCTTTTGTAATGACCAAAGTATCTGAATCTTCGTTCTCAATATTTTCTGTAGATTCTTTTTTAATATCGCAGCTAGAAGCTATAATCAACAAGACCATAATACTAAAGAAGGCTGGTTTTATTTTAAATATATTCATGATTTATTTTTTAAACTTTTAAAGACTTAAGTAATTGATGGCTATAACGGTTTGGTTATAATTGTTGAGGTCATCTAAATAATCTAATTCAATTTGAAAGGCATTTTCAATACTTAAAATATATTGAAAAAAATCTATTTCACCATTTCTAAAACTACTTTCGGCGGTTTTTAAAATAGCTGCTGAAAGGGCTTGACCTTCATTTTGATAATAGGTGACGTGTTGCTGAAATTTCACCAATTCCTTCTCTAAGGCATTCCGTCTAGAATTCATTTGTAATTCTATATCTTTTAATGAAGCCTCGGCTGCTGAAATCCCTATTTTAGAAGCTTTTATTTTAGATGATTGTGCGCCAAAGAGAATAGGTATTTTTAACCCTACCTGATAACCGTACAAATAACCGCTAAGCAATTCATTGGTACCTTGAAAATATTCCAAACTGATGTCTGGCAGTAGCCTGTTTTTTTCTAATTTATTTTCGGCAGTCATAACTTCTAAGCTACGCTTAAACATATCAACTTCTGGTTGTTGTTGCACATCAATTGAGACTAAATCTAATTGCGATTGAAGTGGTTGAGCTATGTTCAGGCTATCTTCTGTTTGAACCAATTTGTGTAATTCTTCATACCAAATACCTATATCCATAAGTGCTTGTTGGCGGGCAATTTGTATTTGTCGCTGTTTGGAGTTGGCCGTAATAGATTCTAAATAATTAGTTTCACCTAGCTCAAATCGGCGTGCAGCATTCTTAGCAAAATTGGTGTATAAACTATCTAAGCTTTTGTAAATTTCGGCTTTTTGTGAAGCTGTAGTATAATGATAATAAGCTGAAGTAACTGCTCTGGCAACCTGTTTAGAAGCTACCGCATATTTGCTATTGTTAAATTCGTACTGTTTGTTTAACAACCGTTTAGAAGCTGTATAAACCGTTGGAAACAAAAAGTTTTGCTGTATACCAAATACCCAAATTGCCTGTCCGTTTTCAGCAATATTATTTTCATCAAACCCATAATAAATATTGGTTTTATCAAAATTGAAAGCACTACCTTTTAACTCACTTGATTGCTCAAGTTTAAAGGCCTCCGATTTTAACGCACTGTTATTCTCTGTAGCGAGTTGAATAAGTGCTTCTAAATTTTTAGGTGAATTTTGAGCTGTCCCTCCCGAAAAACTACCCAATCCAAAAACAATTAGCATTGTTTTTAAAGCAGTCTTGGACTTTGGTCTTTTAAAATTCCATTTTTCAAAATAAATGTACAGTATTGGTAATACAACCAAGGTTAAAAAGGTGGAGGTTATTAAACCGCCAATAACCACTGTTGCAAGTGGTCTTTGTACTTCAGCACCAACATTTACCGAAACCGCCATTGGCAAAAAGCCTAATGCTGTTGAGGATGCGGTAAGCATAATAGCTCTAAAACGATCTTTGGTGCCTTGTTTGACTAATGCCTCCATATCTTTAAATGTATGTTGTTCTTTTAAAGTTTTAAAATGTTCTATCAACATAATGCCGTTGAGTACAGCCACGCCAAACAGCGCAATAAATCCAATACCTGCCGAAATACTAAACGGTAAATCACGTATCCACAAAAAGAATACGCCACCTATAGCAGCAAGCGGTATAGCCGAATAAATCATCAAGGCATCTTTCACAGAGTTAAAGGCGAAGTATAACATCACAAAAATTAAAATTAGGGCCACCGGCACCGCTATCTTGAGTCTTTGTAAAGCACTTTGCAGATTCTCGAATTGGCCGCCATAGGTAATGGTGTAACCAACAGGCAGTTTTAATTGAGCTTTTAAAATAATTTGAATATCGTCTACCACGCTTTGTAAATCTCTATTTCTTACCATGACACCAACTACCATACGCCGTTTGGTATCATCTCTGGATATTTTTGCTGGTCCCACCTGATAGCTGATGTCTGCGAGTTCACTCATAGGAATTTTACCGCTACTAGGCGTATCAACATAAAGGTTTTTGATCCCTTCTATATCTTGACGACCCATGGCTTCTAACCGTACCACCATATCAAATTGTTTTTCGCCTTCAAACACGGTTCCCATGGTCTTGCCAGCAACTGCCATAGCCAAAACATCGTTAACCTGACTTATGTTTAATCCGAAGCGTGCAATTTTTTTCCGATTGTAGACAACGCTAATTTGCGGTAGTCCTTCTATTTTTTCAACAGTAATATCGGCAGCGCCTTCAACGTTTTCAATGAGTTTTTTAATTTCTTCACCTTTATCGGCCAGGATGCTCAAATCTTCTCCAAACACTTTAATGGCTATATCGGCTCTAACTCCGGTGATGAGCTCGTTAAATCGCATTTCGATGGGTTGTGTAAACTCGAGTTCCATACCGGGAATGATTTCAAGTACTTCCTTAAAACGGTCGGCCAATTCATCTTTACTGTTGGCTTTGGTCCATTGTTTTCGAGGTTGTAATGTGATGATAACATCACTTTCTTCCATACTCATGGGGTCGGTGGGTACTTCGGCTGCTCCAATTCTGGACACTATTTGGTTCACCTCGTCAGGAAATTCATCTTTTAAAATTCGTTCTATCTGGGTGGTTATTTCAACCGTTTTCGCAAGGGATGTTCCAGTTTTTAAGACGGGTTGAATTACAAAATCACCTTCGTCTAATGTGGGTACAAATTCGCCACCCATCGTACTGAATAAATAAACACTAAACACCAATAACGCCAATGCTCCAATCAAAACTAATTTTTTAAAATCCAAGGCTTTATTGATGATTGGCTGGTACAAATTATAAAGCCAATTGTTGATTTTTACCGAAATAGATTTATTGGTTTCTTTGGAAGGTTTTACAAACAAGGCCGTCATCATAGGCACATAAGTCAAACACAAAATCATAGCTCCAATAAGTGCAAAACTAAAAGTAAGTGCCATGGGCTTAAACATTTTGCCTTCTACGCCGCTTAATGCCAAAATGGGAATAAATACTATAATAATTACCAGTTGCCCAAACACGGCAGAATTCATCATTTTAGACGCCCCTTTTGCAGTAATATTGTCTTTAATGTTTTGTTGATCTAATCTTGATAGTCCTATAAAACTGCCTGCTTTTCGGGTGATTTGGAAACTCACAAACTCAACTATAATGACTGCACCATCTATGATAATCCCAAAGTCGATGGCGCCTAAACTCATTAAATTGGCATCTACTTTAAACAGGTACATTAAACTTAAAGTAAATAACATACTTAAGGGAATGATTGAGGCAATCACCAAACCAGAGCGCCAATTTCCTAACAACAAAACCAACACAAATACCACAATAAGGCAGCCAATGGTAAGATTTTCAATGACTGTAAAGGTTGTTTTACCAATCAATTCACTTCTATCTAAAAATCCGTTGATATAAACCCCTTCGGGTAAACTACCTGAAATTTGCTCAATTCTATCTTTAACGGCATCTATGACTTGTTTTGAGTTGGCGCCTTTGAGCATCATAACCTGACCTAAAACTTTTTCGCCCTCGCCGTTGCCCGTAATTGCGCCAAATCTTACAGCACTGCCAAACTGCACCTTCGCGACATCTTTGATGTAAATTGGTGTGTTGCCAATATTTTTTACCACGATATTTTCAATATCACTTAAACTTTCCACCAAACCTTCACCGCGAATAAAATAGGCCTGATCTACTTTTTCGATATAACCACTACCAGCAACACTGTTGTTATTTTCTAAAGCCCTGAACACCTCATCAAAAGAAATGTTCATCGCGTTGAGCTTATTAGACTGTAAGGCAATTTCGTATTGCTTAAGAAATCCGCCCCAAGTGTTAACCTCTACCACGCCTGGAATACCGGACAATTGTCTTTTAACAATCCAATCTTGAATCGTTCTTAAGTCGGTAGCTGTGTAGCGGCCCTTAAACTCTGGTTCAACATCGAGAACATATTGATAAATTTCACCCAAACCCGTTGAGATAGGTCCCATTTCGGGAGTGCCAAACCCTGCAGGAATTTTTTCTGCCGCTTGCTTTATTTTTTCAGCAATCAATTGCCTGGGTAAATAGGTACCCATATCATCTTCAAAAACCACAGTCACCACCGATAAACCAAACTTTGAAACCGAGCGTATTTCAGTGACGCCGGGTAGATTTGCCATTTCTAATTCGATTTGATAAGTGATGAATTTTTCAACGTCTGCAGTAGATAAATTTCGAGTTGTAGTTAAAATTTGAACCTGATTGTTGGTGATATCTGGCACGGCACCAATAGATATTCTGGTAGCCGAAAATATTCCGAAAACTACTAAAAGCAAGGTAAATAACCAGATGATAAATTTATTGTGAATGCTAAAATGAATGATTTTAGTTAGCATAATTTTAATTATTTTGAAAAAGGTTTGTGGAAAACACCAATTAAACGGACTACCAATTTTACTAAGCACTAAAATTTAATGCGTGTAGGTAAATCAAATAATCGTTTTAAATAAATTAATTATGCTAAGCGTGGTGGTTGGAAAATACCAGACACAAATACATTACTACTTGGAGTATTGTAGAAAAATAGGGATTGTTGATTCTGTAAAGGAAAATCTTTTAAATATGAGAAAGAAGTGCTGTTCAAGTCTAATACAAACACAAAAGACAACTGGAAATTCTGCTGAAAAGGCAAATTTTCATGGCTACTTTGATGGTCTTCATGACCTGCGTGAAGTGCTTTTTCTATGCCGTAATGTTTGGCTATAAATTGAAAAAAATTATCGCCAAATTCTTCTTTGTGTTCTTGGGCGTGTTCAATTAATTCTCCAATATTTAAAACATCGGCAATATTGATATTGACACTTTGAAGTGTAATCACTGTGGAAAGTAGTATGGCTAATAATTTGCTCATTGAAACAAATGTAGGGAAATTTACTGAACTATAATCTGATATTCATCAAAGCACCATCTTATTTAGTTAAAAATGAATGATAAACAAATAACATTAGTCTGAACCTCTCAACCTTCGCATCACCTTCGGTCCATACCATAGCCAAAAACCCGATACCGTAAAAAGCAGTAAAGCCAAACTCATAATGCTGGTATAAATCAATTTAAAAACACTACTGTTGGTTTTAAAAAGTACATCTAAAATGGAGCCGTCATGAATATTTTCAACAAAGTCTGAGCGTCTGCTGGCTGTTTGTAAAATGGAACCGTTACCCAAATCTACTTGCACTTCGTAATAATCATTGTCAAATACCACTTTGGCTACTGCATTTTCAGGGCGAATATCAATTCTATCAATTGAAGGGGTTAGAGATTTATAATCCTTTTCAAACTGAATCAACGCAATTTTTTGCACTGAGTCAATCGAAATAAATTTTTCATGACTTACCAAAGTGCCTTGTTGGGTTTGTGGCAATAAAAAGCCATTGCTGTTTTTTTTCCATCCTAATAAAAAAGCGGTTATAGAAACCACAAAAAAGAATGAAAATAATGTGGCACCAGTAATGCGGTGAACCTTTCGGGTATTTCTAAGTAAATAGGCGTGGTTTTTTCTGTTCATTCAATTTAGGATGCAAGGGCAACAAAAATAACCTTTAAAAATTTGCTCTCAAGGCCATTATGAAATTTCTTCCTGCACCAGAAATACCAGAGCTAAATGGTCTATAACGTTGATCGGTAATATTTTCTAATCCAGCCGTAATCGTCAACTTTTCTGTTAGCGGGTACAAGGCCTTGAGGTTTAATGTGTACCAGGCAGGCGCGTAATTGTTACCATTATCATCTTTAGCATAGATTTCATCTTTGCTGCGTTCTTCTATGGCGAGATTTTCAAAACTTTGTTCTCCTTGATATTGGGTATAAAGCTGAAGATTGAGTTTCTCGCCTTGATAAGTCAATCGAGAAAAGCCAAAGAAGGGTGGTGCATGACGTGACGGACTTTTAACACCGTTATCCATTTCTTCTTCTCCTTTTTGAAAATTCAAGTCGGTTGAAAATTTAAATCCATCAGGAAGTTTTAACTCAGCCCCAATTTGCACACCATAAACATATGCCATAGCAGCGTTTTGTATGGACTGTACTCTGCTTAACTCGCCTTCGTATTCAATAAAATCGTCACCATTAAACTGCGAGTTTCTTCTCACCATGGCATTATCCAGAATTGTATAATAACCGGTAACATCGAACTTTATAAAATTACCGACCACCATAGCGACACCCAAATCCAAATTGTAGGCATATTCTGGTTTTAAATTGGTATTTGGCACTGTAACTGCACCTGGTTCTGAATCGAAAATTTTACCAATATCATCAACATTAGGAGCTCTAAAAGCCGAACCGAAATTAGCTTTAAAAATCCATCGTTTGGTGGGTCTATAAACTGCACCTAAACTTCCTGTAAAAGCGCTATTAGAGACATTAGCTTCAGTAAATGGGAACTCCAAAAATTGACTGACAAATTCAGAATTCACCTTAAAATAATTGTAACGCAAACCACCTTGTAAGGTAGTTTTAGCATTCAACTTATATTCATTAGAAACATAAACAGCAGCCGATTGCCATGTGGATTCCGGATATCTTGATAATGCAGCATTGGTTTCGTTAGTGTTTATGTTTTGCTCACTTCCACTAGACTTAACCTCGTTAAATATATACTCGGTACCATAATATAAAGTATGACTCTGATTTAATTTCTTCTTAAAATCTAAATTAACCGACATTGCATTGACCTGTTCTACCTGGCTGTTCTGAATATCGTTATTAAATCTGCGGTTGATACGGCTTTCTTCAAAATGTTGATGCGCAAGTCTCACCGTAAACTCATCGTATAATTTTTGTTTTTGGTTGTGGGTGATATTTAAATTATTCATCATCCAAATTTGCGGGCCATAATCCCATTGGGCAAATTGTGGCAAATCGTTTCGCAAACGGTTATGCCTGTCGTATCGGCCATAAGCCGAGGTTTCTGAATAGTGAAATCCGTATTGAAAATCCCATGCATTGTTGGGTTGAAACCGCACCTTTTGCATCACATTAATTTGAGAAAATGCCGATGGCGTTTGTGAAAGTTTATTGTCTTGGCTAATAATTTGATCTTGACCATTAATTCTTTGAACAAAATAGGGCTTTAAATAATCGTCTGGCCCATGACGACCTTGCCGGAGGTGGTCGTAATCTTGCGACGTTAAACTGGTTAAAATCGCCCATTGCTTCCAACCTACATTGGCGTGAAAATGGCCCGTAGATTCGCTATTAGCCGATGCATAGCGATAGACCGCACTACCTTTCACCAAAGGTTTATCGTCTAATGAAAATTGTGGTGTTAGCATTTGAAAACTCATCACGCCGCCAATGGCATCACTTCCATAAATTACTGATGATGGGCCAAATAAAATCTCTGTATTTTCAGTGGCAAAGGCATCTAACGATATCACGTTTTGAAGATTGCCGCTTCTAAAAATGGCATTATTCATTCGTACACCGTCAACAGTGTAAAGCAATCTATTTGAAGAAAACCCTCGAATCATAGGACTTCCACCACCCTGCTGACTTTTTTGAATAAATACTTTTCCCGAAATCTCGAGTAAATCGGCGGCTGTTTGAGGATTTTGTAAAACCACCTCTCGCTTTGCTATGTTTTCAATTTTAGTTGGTAAGTACCGATTTGACTGGCGCCATCTGTTTCCCGAAAGGACAACTTCATTCAAACTGAGATTGGAAACCTGCATTAATATTAAAAAATTGTTCTGTTGCAAGTCAGAATAGCTTTTTATTTCAGTTTTATAACCTAAAGAACTGAATTCAATTTCCCTTATTTCTTTAAAAGCTTCAATATTCACTTGACCTTTGGCATTGGTAATGGCATAAACGTTTGTCGCCTCATTCCAAAGTGTAACCATTTCTAAGGGTTCATTGGTTGTTGCATCTTTAACGGTAAGCGTTTGAGCATTTACTGCTAAGGACAACAAAAAGCAAAGGCCAATCCATACATCAAATTTAAACTTGATTTTAGCGTGAAAAATAGACGGATATGTGGAACGCGCAAAGCAAACTCCTTGCGGCTGACGATGATTCATAAATGATTTTTCAGTTGGTAAACGCAATATATCAAAAATCACACCAAAGCAGGCTTTTTAGTGTTGAAAGTGCTTAAGTCGATTTTAAGTTGGAATAAAATATTAGTTATCTTTAACCCTTAATTTTATAAAACCAAAAGTAAAGTACTTTCGTATGTAATGATATATTGCATTAAACGACCAAAAAAATAATTAACCTAGAACAACGCTATGCAAAAAACTTATTACGACCCAGCCGACCTCAAGAAATTTGGTAAAATATCTGAATGGAACGAAGAACTTGGCGCCAAATTTTTTGAATACTACGGAAAAGTATTTGAAGAAGGTGCACTAAGTGCCAGAGAAAAATCATTAATAGCCCTCGCAGTAGCCCATACCATCCAATGTCCGTATTGTATCGATGCCTATACAGGCGATGGATTACAACGAGGCATTACCAAAGCAGAGATGATGGAAGCACTACATGTAGCAGCGGCCATTAGAGGTGGCGCCTCCTTGGTGCACGGTGTTCAAATGATGAATAAGGTGAATAAATTGGATTTTTAAGCAGTGAACCAATTTTTTTATAAAAAAAATTGTGTGAATCGCTTATCCTGAGCAAAGCGAAGGATCTATTACAACATGAATAATCATTTAAAAAAAAATTGCTAAAAATCTATGATTAAATCCTTACACAAGCGCGAAAGCGAACTTGCCAACAGTAAACGACAATTAGAAATTTTATCGAATGGCATTTTTCAAAGTGGCGACTTACCAAAATTTGCTGATCGAATTGCTGAAACCAATCAGTTTCCGCTAAAGGCCAAAAAACTGGAGATTTTACAAGTAAACGTTGGTTATATGTGTAACCAAGTTTGCTCCCATTGTCATGTAGATGCCGGTCCGGATCGGAAAGAAATCATGACCCGCGAAACGATGCAACAAATTCTGTCGGTCATCGAAAAAACTGGAGCCCATACTTTAGATTTAACTGGTGGCGCACCCGAGATGAATCCAGATTTTAGGTGGTTTGTGGAAGAAGCTTCAAAAGTAGGTATTAAAGATTTCATTGTGCGTTCTAATCTTACCATTATTCGCGCCAACAAAAAATATTACGACTTGCCAGAATTTTTTAAAAAACACAATATTCATGTGGTGAGTTCTATGCCGCATTGGACCAAAGGTAAAACCGATAAACAACGTGGGGATGGTGTTTTTGATAAATCAATCAAAGCACTAGAAGAGCTCAATGCCATAGGTTACGGTATGCCAGGAAGTCCGTTAAAACTAGACTTGGTTTATAATCCGTCAGGAGCATTTTTACCTGGAGATCAAGCCTCGATGGAGAAAGATTTTAAAAAGGCTTTAATGGAAGATTTTGGTATTCAATTTCACAACTTATTCGCCATTACCAATTTGCCAATTAGCAGATTTTTAGATTACTTGATTGCTTCAGAAAATTATGAAGATTATATGTACGCTTTGGTTGAAGCCTACAATCCTTCAGCAGTTAAAAACGTGATGTGTACCAACACACTTTCGGTGAGTTGGGATGGTTATTTATTCGATTGCGATTTTAATCAAATGCTGCAACTTCCTGTCAACAGTAAGGCTAAACATATATCAGCGTTTGAAACCGAATTGCTAGAAGGCAGAACCATTGCCATTTCCCAACATTGTTACGGTTGTACGGCTGGTGCAGGTAGCAGCTGTCAAGGCAGCGTAACTTAATTTTAATTGATGAAATTTTTAAAATTATCCATCGTCATTTTGTTCTTTTTGGCAGTAAACTCAAGTTTCTCCCAGACTAGTTTTGACGAAGTTTTTAAAAAATACACCAAAGGCACTGTTGAAGTTGTTTCGGTTGAAGATTTAGCCGCTGCTTCCAATACAGTCCTTATTCTTGATGCACGTGAATTCAACGAATATCAAGTGAGCCATTTAAAAGATGCCATTCATGTTGGACATCATAAGTTTGACATTGAGCAAATCACGGAGCAAATACCCAATAAAAACCAACCCATTGTGGTGTATTGTTCTATTGGTGTTCGTTCAGAAATTATTGGTCATGAGTTAAAAAATGCCGGTTATACCCATGTAAAAAACTTGTACGGTGGTATTTTTGAGTGGAAGAATAAGAATTTTTCAATAGTTAATTCAGAAGGAAGGGAAACCGATAGTGTTCATGCATATTCTAAAGAATGGGGCAAATGGTTACAAAAAGGCATTAAGGTTTATGAGTAAAAATGTCGTCATCGTGTTTACCCGAAATCCAGAATTAGGCAAAGTCAAAACTAGGCTAGCCAAAACTATCGGCAATGAAGCAGCCTTAGAAGTCTACAAATTATTACTCCATCACACCGAAGCAGTTTTAAGCACTATAGATTGTGATGTGGCGGTTTATTATTCTTCTGAAATTGCGCCAATCGATATTTGGAATAAGGCTAATTATCGTAAATTTATTCAGCAAGGTGAAGATTTAGGCGATCGCATGCATGAGGCGTTTCAGGAACAATTCAATTTGAAGTATGAAAAGGTGATCATTGTAGGCAGCGATTTATTCGATTTAACCCCGCAACACATCAACCAAGCCTTCAAAGTCCTTGAGCAAAGCGACGCGGTGATTGGACCCGCTAAAGACGGCGGCTACTATCTTCTAGGAATGAAAGCTTTATTGCCAGCCATTTTTTCTAAGAAACAATGGAGTAGCGAGACGGTTTTTAAGGACACCATAAAAGATTTAAAACCTTACCAATTTGAAACCATAGAAACCTTAAACGATATAGATACTTTTGAAGATTTAGAATTACATCCAGAAATTCTCAAACAAATAGCTTTTTTAAAATAGCACATTATGATAAAATTTATAGAAGAAACCGCCAACTATCTTAAAGAAAAAGGTTTTGACCAACCCGAAATAGGCATCATCCTTGGCACAGGCTTAGGACAGATATTAGACCACGTAGACATTATTAAAGAAGTCAGCTACAACCACATTCCGTATTTTCCAACTGCCACGGTTGAGTTCCACAAAGGCAAACTCATTTTTGGCAAAGTTGAAGGCAAAAAAGTGGTGATTATGCAAGGTAGATTTCATGTATATGAAGGTTACTCCTTACAAGATGTAACCTATCCCGTTCGTATTATGAAACAATTAGGCATTAATACCTTGTTAGTATCTAACGCAGCCGGCGCCATCAATCTCAACTTTAAAAAAGGTGAATTGATGCTGATTGAAGACCATATCAACCTCCAAGGCAGCTCACCTCTAGCATTTAAAGGCGTGGCAAAATTAGGAGTGAGATTTGCTGATATGAGCGCTCCCTACAATGCAGAAATTAACCAAAAAATAGAAACTATTGCTGCAAACCACAACATCACCTTACACAAGGGTGTGTACGCCAGCGTGGTTGGTCCGCAGTTAGAGACCCGGGCAGAGTACCGCATGCTTAAAATTATGGGCGCCGATGCGGTGGGTATGAGTACTGTTCCAGAAATTATCGTTGCCAATCATCTAGGAATGAAGGCGGCAGCTGTTTCGGTTTTAACGGACGAATGCGATCCAGAACACCTAGAACCAGTCAACATAGACGAAATCATTGCCATGGCCAACAAAGCTGAACCTAACATGATCACTATTTTTAAAGAATTAATACAACAACTATAATTTTTTTGGAGCCAATCCTGCTTTCCGCTGTATCTCTCCCCAAGTCGGCTTGGGGAGAGGATGCCGCTGCAATCAGGGCTAGAGCTTAGATACAATAATTAAAATCACGCAATCATGGGATATTTAGATACCACTTACGACGTTTACAAAGAAGCAGCTTTAACACCAGATGTGGGTTTGTGCTGCACCACCAATCCCATTTGGGAATTACCGGGTTTAAAAATCCCAAAAATTATGCAAGAAATGAATTATGGTTGCGGAAGTACCGTTCATGCTCGCGACTTGTCAAATAATCCGAAAATGCTTTATGTAGGTGTTGGTGGCGGAATGGAATTACTACAATTCTCCTATTTCAACAGACAGAAAAACGGCGTGATTGGTGTTGATATGGTAGATGAAATGCTGGAAGCCTCCCGCAAAAATTTCTCAGAGGCCGAAGCCTTGAATCCATGGTTTAAAAGTGATTTTGTAGAACTTAAAAAGGGAGACGCTCTTAATTTGCCAGTGGAAGATAATAGCATAGACGTGGCAGCACAGAATTGTTTATTCAATATTTTTAAAGCTGAAGATCTTAAGAAAGCCATTGATGAAATGTACCGGGTTTTAAAACCACACGGAAAATTAGTTATGAGCGACCCTACTTGCGAGCAACCTATGAATGAAACATTGCGCAACGACGAACGATTACGGGCCTTATGCTTAAGCGGAAGTTTACCAATTAAAGATTACGTTAAAGCACTTACAGACGCTGGCTTTGGCACTATCGAAATCAGGGCGAGAAAACCTTATAGAATCTTAGATCCCAATCATTATCCAACAGACGAACTTATTTACATCGAATCTATTGAGGTTGCAGCTATCAAAGACCCTATGCCAATTGATGGTCCATGCATTTTTACCGGAAAAGCTGCCATTTACTTTGGAAACGAATCCTATTTCGACGACCACAAAGGCCATGTTTTAGTACAAAACCAACCACTGGCTATTTGCGATAAAACAGCAGCAGCTTTGGCATCTCTAAATAGACAAGATATTTTTATAAGCGAATCTACCTTCCATTATGATGGTGGTGGCTGCTGCTAAAAACCTATGCGAAATTGATTGTACTCTTAATCATAGCTGTATTCTTTTTGGCCTACTCAAATGGTGCTAATGACAACTTCAAGGGCGTTGCCACCTTATTTGGTAGCCAAACCTGTAGTTATAAAACGGCTTTAATTTGGGCAACCGTTACTACTTTTTTAGGTGGTCTTGCTGCCATATTTTTTGCTCAGCAACTCATGTCCAATTTTTCGGGAAAGGGAATTTTAGACGATGCCTTAATTCAATTGCCAACATTTGGGGTTTCAATTGCTATGGGTGCAGCCATAACTGTTTACATTGCCACTAAAATTGGGATGCCAATTTCTACAACCCATGCTTTGGTTGGAGCATTAACCGGACTTGGGTTAATAGCCAACACCAATAATGGATTTTTCAATAGCATCATGATACTCTTTTTATTGCCTTTGTTTGTTGGTCCTATTTTAGCCTCGGTACTGAGTTTTGTTATGTATAAAATTTTTAATTACGTTCGTATGCAAACCAGTATTACTAAAGACTACTGTATTTGTATCAACGAAAAAACACAAGAGTTTTTATATTACCAAGAAACAGAGAAGTGCGCTGCAATAACTAAGAATCCAATAATTAGCAGTTGTACTGTATCCGAACAATATTCAGGAAAACTGTTGGGGATTACCGCACAACACATCATAAGGCTTTTACATTTTTTTAGTGCGGGATTGGTGAGTTTTGCACGCGGATTAAACGACACTCCAAAAATTGCAGCTATTCTTTTAATTACAACCAATACCAATACTAGCTTGAGTTTAGTTGCAATAGCAGTCGCTATGTCAATTGGCGGGATTCTCAATGCTAAAAAAGTTGGTGTCAATATGAGTAAAAATATCACTAGCATTAACGAGGGCCAAGGATTTACAGCTAATTTAGTTACTGGATTTCTTACAACAACGGCAAGTGTTTTTGGGCTACCCGTATCAACTACACATGCTTCTGTGGGTGCTATCTTTGGAATTAGTTTTGCTAATAAAAAATCAAATATTAGGACCACCTATAAAATAGTGTCGTCTTGGCTGATTACATTACCAATGGCAGCTTTCGTTGCTGTTATAGTATATATTATATTAAATTTATTCTTTTAATGAAAGTATAGGAAACCTGTTACGCAGGAAGTGATTATGGAAAAATACATCGACATTTTTTTAAAATCCTATAAGGGTTACTGGAATTACCTGAAGCACGAACTTATTAATGTTAACCATTGGGATAATTATTTCTATGGCTTAATCATCATTTCAATTGTAGTTTGGACGCTGGAAATACTATTCCCATGGCGGAAAAATCAAAAAATCTTCAGAAAAGACTTTTGGTTGGATACGTTTTATATGTTCTTCAATTTTTTCCTGTTGAATCTAATCGTATTAATAGCTTTATCAAATACGGTGGCCGAATTATTCAATGATTTTATAGGTTTTTTCGGTTTAAACATCAACAGCCTGCAGCTCATTGATATGAACATCTTACCCAAGTTTTGGGGACTGTTCATTTTCTTTTTGGTAAGCGATTTTGTACAATGGAATACCCATAGATTATTGCATCGCGTGCCGCTATTATGGAATTTCCACAAAGTACATCACAGCGTCAAAGAAATGGGTTTCGCAGCACACTTGCGCTATCATTGGATGGAACCTATTGTTTACAAAACCATCTTGTACGTGCCTATCGCAATAATCGGAGGATTTAATGCCCAAGATGTGGCCATTGTTCACTTTTTTAATATTGTAATTGGACATTTAAACCATGCCAATTTAGGTTGGGACTACGGCATTCTAAAATACATCTTTAACAACCCTAAAATGCATATTTGGCACCACGCCAAAAAGCTTCCTGAACACGTAAGGTATGGTGTTAACTACGGACTAACTTTGAGTCTTTGGGATTATCTGTTTAAAACTTGCCATGTCCCTGAAAGCGGACGAGATATTGAACTTGGTTTTGATGGTGATGAGCATTTCCCAAAAGATTTTTTAAGTCAAGAATTGTATCCGTTAAATAAACAAAACAAGCTGAAGAGGCTTGTAAAACCTTAACTTACAATGAAAAATTTATCAATATTGCTAATATTACTTTTGCTTGTTACAGGCTGTAAAAGTGTCCGAACAACGTCTATTGTTGCCAAAGAAACGCCAAAGACTCAAACACCTGAAAGTGCAATAACAACTCAAATCAACACCAATAAAGTTATTGATTCTGTCGCTAGCCAAACTGCTGAAAAGGCAAAAACTGTAACTCAAGAACAAACAAGCGTTATTAAAGATACAATTACTATTAAGTTGGAACAGGAGGCCACAGATAAAACCCTGCCTAAAATGGTTGAAGCCTTTAATCATGAAGATTGGCATAAGCTTTTGCAAGCCCATGTTACAGAACAAGGTCATGTAAACTATAAAGCCTTTAAAGCAAACAGACAACAATTAAATAACTATATAAACAGTTTAGCGCAACAACTCCCTGATGATATGTGGACTAAAAACGATGTTTTAGCCTACTGGATCAATGCCTACAATGCGCTCACGGTCGATTTAATTTTAAGACATTACCCCATTAAAAGCATCAAAGACATCAAAAACCCTTGGGATGAACGCTTATGGAAATTAGGCAACAAATGGTATAATCTAAGTGAAATAGAACATCAAATATTACGAAAAATGGAGGAGCCGCGCATTCATTTTGCCATTGTTTGCGCCTCTTTTTCTTGTCCGAAACTTCAAAATCACGCCTTCACGTCTTCTAATTTAGAAGCACAACTCACTGAAAGTACTAAGGCTTTTTTAGCAGATCCTAACAGAAACATCATTACCGAAAACGACTTAAAACTCTCCAAGATATTTCAGTGGTTTACAAAAGATTTTAAACAGAATGGCTCAGTGATTGATTTTATCAACGGCTACACTGATATTGAAATTAGCCCGAAAGCCAAAACGAGTTACTTAGACTACAACTGGGATTTGAATGAGTAAAATTTCAATTGTCATACCAGTTTATAATGAATCTGTTAGGATAGTCAATCTTATTAAATATTTATTGGCACATTCATCAGGATTCAATGTTTCGGACATTATAGTTGTGGATGGTGGCAGCACCGATCAAACAGTTAACGAAGTAAATTACTTTATCAAATCCAATCAACCTGCAAACAACGACAACTTTATTCCGGTTAAATTATTACATTCTGAAAAAGGAAGAGCCAAACAAATGAATACTGGCTCTAAAGCTTCAACTGCCAATATACTTTACTTTTTACATGCCGATTGTTTTCCACCTAAATATTTCGACCAATATATAATAGATACCATTAATAAAGGTTCCAATACTGGATGTTTCCGAATGAAATTTGATAGCAATCATTGGTGGCTTAAACTAGCTGGATGGTTTACACAATTAAACTGGAGGATGTGTCGCGGCGGAGACCAAAGTTTATTTATAACCAAAGAATTGTTTGAAACCCTTGGTGGTTATGATGAAAGCTATCAAATTTACGAAGACAATATTTTAATTGCTAAACTTTACAAACATGGGAAATTTAAGGTGATTCAACAATGGATTTCCTCTTCGGCTAGAAATTATCAAAAACATGGGGTTTGGAAATTACAATACCATTATTGGATGGTACACCTTAAAAAGCGTTTAGGAGCTTCACCGCAATCACTTTACCAATATTACAAGAAACATTTTTCCTGTTAATAATTGTTGCTGCTTAATCTGGACAATAGTTTATTATTAAAAATATTGACCTATTCCAAAAACAATTCCACTGTTGGATTTATCACCAAGGCTAAATCCATAATCTATTCTAAAAACAGCATTAAAAATACGTTTGTGAATAAATCTCAGTCCCAAGCCGGAAAAGAGTGAGGCATTCTCTACCTTTACCAAATCGCTGATTTCTCCGCCGGGGTTTTGCCATGTGCCTGCATCAATAAAAGCATTGCCTTGCATGGCAAACCAACCTTTTTCGTAAAGGGTGTATCGGTATTCCGTATTCAGTACAACTGACGCTGAACCTCTGTCAACAACATTTCCAACACCTCTTATATTTAATTGATTGTCTAATGCAAACGGCGCAAATGGCGTTGAACTGTTACTAGCAAAACCCAATCTCAATCTATTTGCCCAATTGCCCTTAGTACCAACTCTTTTGAAATACTCAAAATCATTTCGCCCTACAAAAAAATTACGCAATAAGTCGTTATCACCTTTTGAGTCTAAGGTGAATTCATACGACAAAAGACTCCTAAAACCACTAACATATTGATATTCTATGGCCAAATTATTGTATTGATATTCTCCAACAACCAAAATTCTATTCAACTCTAAAGTTTCAGGAAAATTATTAGGCACATCACCATTTAATAAATTGTAGTTGATCGCTGCAAAATTCAATCCTATTTCAAATCTATTTTTAAAGTTGTGTTCGTAAAAAAATCGAAACTCGAAAGATGAGCTGTCAAATTTATAATCAACATCTCTACCGTCATCAAAAAATATAGGTTCCTGAAGTACATTATTTTGATAATTTAATCCAAATCCTAACTTTCGGGTAAACAGGTTAGGCGCTTCCCAAAATGCACCATAAGAATCAAAAACATTTCTGCTATAAAAGCCTCCAATTATTTGATTTTGACCTAAAAAATTAAAATCGAACAAAGAGGTTCTAAAAGCGATATCATCATTAACATCTTGCGACACATTTAAACCGGGAATAATTGCAAAATTTTCTACAATATTGTAAACTACTTTATAATTTTCAGGACCAATTTCGTACAATTGGAAGGACGCACTTGCAACTGATGGTAATAAGGTAAATCGCCTTACATCATCTGCTATTTTAAGAGAATCCAATGTGCTACCGTTCTTAACAAAAGCCAGTCGTTTTAAAAAATTTGTTGTTGTACGCTTATTTCCTTCAATTTCAACTTCCGAAATAAAAGAGTTTTGAGATAAGCCAGAAAAGGTCGTACTAAAAAAGACAAAAATGAGAATACATCTTAGAACCATACAATATAATTTAAGCCAGAAAACATTTTTTAATAAAGTTTTTCACGTATAACAAAATATTAAACTTCGTCGTGTAATATGTAAAACATTACAACTAAAGTTCAATAAACCGAATCATTAGGCTAAAATCAATATTTATAATTATTTAAATTTTAGAAATTGCTGTTTAATAATCATTTCCACAGGTTTATTCTGAGGTGTAAACTGGCTGTCATCAATACCGCCGGCAGTTTCGTGGTTTGGAAACCATTTCCAAATAAAACCACCCTTGACCCAATCTTCATGCCAGAACATCTCAAAAAATGCCTGTGTGGCATTGACTTGGGCCTCGAGATTTACCACATTCATGTCACGATCAAAACGCCATGGTTGTTTGGCTGTAAAATCTAC
The DNA here is from genome assembly GCF_036825875.1 of Paucihalobacter sp. Classification (NCBI taxonomy): domain Bacteria; kingdom Pseudomonadati; phylum Bacteroidota; class Flavobacteriia; order Flavobacteriales; family Flavobacteriaceae; genus Paucihalobacter; species Paucihalobacter sp. Next base: position 18,559 of record NZ_DAISXK010000022.1, read on the forward strand.
GCTTCTGTAACCAAATTCGGTAAATACAATTGGCTTGCTATGGAGTATCGAAATCTCATGCATTTCTGTTTTCCATTTTTGCATAGCAGTTTTGCAGGATTCAATGCTTGGGGTTTGCTCGTCTATTAGCGGGAAATAAGCATTAACTCCAATGTAGTCTAATTCATTCCAAAAAGGAGTTTTATGGTATTCGTCCCAGTTGGCTGAGTAGGTCAACTTTCCGGTATAAATTTGTTTGATTTTTTTTATGAGAACATTCCAAAATTCTGGTCGATTCTTTATAAAACGCTCCAATTCAGTGCTAATACAAAACAATTTGATGTTTAAACTTTCGGCTAGTTGGGCGTATTCAAGAATAAATTTTTCGTAAGACATTTCAAATTGCTGCCATTGGGTTTCGGTTTCCAGTTCAATATGTCCAGTAAATTCACCGCTACCGATCCAAATTTGAGGTTTTAGCATGATTTGAATGTTGTGAGTACGGAGCATTTCAACATATTGCTTCACACCCAAAACGGTTTCACCAAACCATTGTCTTTCGGAATTATAAATAATTTCAGGATTGTTTTTATCTCTCATAAACCCAAAAGGCATCACGGCTGCATGAGTAGCATTAATGTTTATGAGAGGTTCTACATGCTCAATATCAATAGGAATTCGAGTACCAACAAAACTCACACCGTTGAACTTTTCCACGCTGGAAGGTGCCATAGCGCAAGAAGCCATAAACAAACAAATGATAAAGGAAATAAGTATTTTCATAGATTTAATGTTAAATTTAAATGATTTTTGAGAAACGCGTTAAGGATTTAACAATTCCTTCGACATAAGAAGTAACTATCACCAAAATATGAAACACATTGTTATTATCGGAAATGGCATTGCCGGCATTACAGCTGCTAGACATATTAGAAAAAATTCCAATCATAGAATCACCATAATTTCAGCTGAAACCGATTATTTCTTTTCTCGTACTGCCTTGATGTACGTTTATATGGGACATATGAAGTTTGAACATACCCAACCTTACGAGAATTGGTTCTGGAAAAAAAATAGAATAGAGCTTAAAAAAGCCTTTGTTGAAAATGTTAAAACCGACGAAAAAACACTCAAATTATCGGGTGGTGAAATCATGAGCTATGATTCTTTGATCATCGCCACCGGAAGTAAACCGAACAAATTTGGTTGGCCCGGTCAAGATTTAAAAGGCGTTCAAGGTCTTTATAGTAAACAAGATTTGGATAATTTAGAAGTTTATGCTCCAAATAAAGACCTTTGTAAGCGTGCTGTGATTGTTGGTGGTGGATTGATAGGTATAGAACTAGCCGAAATGTTTCGCTCTAGAGACATTTCTGTAACTTTTTTGGTAAGAGAAACTAGTTTTTGGGGCGGCGTTCTGCCTAAAGGAGAAAGCGAAATGATTAATCAACACATCACAGAGCATCATATTGATTTACGACTGTCAACTAATTTAAAAGAAATTATTTCAGATGATAATGGTAAGGCAAAAGCTGTTGTAATCGCAGAAACAGATGAAGTAATTCCTTGCGATTTTGTTGGTCTCACGGCAGGTGTATCGCCCAATATAGACTTTTTAAAATCCAGCAATATTGAATTGAATCGCGGAATTTTGGTCAATCGTTTTTTAGAAACTTCCACAGCAGATGTTTACGCTATTGGCGACTGTGCCGAGCAACGCGAAGCTATTGGTCATCGCCGACCCATTGAAGCCGTTTGGTACACTGGACGAATGATGGGCGAAGTAGTTGCACAAACTATTTGCGGCAATAAAACCGCTTATAAACCCGGACACTGGTTTAATTCTGCTAAATTTTTAGATATAGAATACCAAACTTACGGATGGGTGTTTTCACAACCTTTAGAAGGAAATGCTCATTTTCATTGGCGCCAACCAAGCGAGAATATTTGTATTACTATTGAATTTAATAGTTCTACACAAGAATTTTTAGGAATAAATACCTTTGGTATAAGAATGCGCCATGAAGTTTTTGATAAATGGTTAACTGAAAAACGTAGTATCGATTATGTCATTGACAATTTAGAAAAAGCCAATTTTGATCCTGAGTTTTATAAAAGGCACGAAAGTGATATCAAAGCTGGATTTTTAAATATAAAAGAAATCGTATAAATTAAATAAGTCCTCACAGGTTTTTAAAACCTGTGAGGACTGAAAAAAATCTTTAAACAAAGTATTTATGAAATACGAACCAATAACATCAGACACCTATTTTCATATTTACAACTGTGGTAACAACAAAGAAAATATATTTATTGATGAGGAAAACTATAGCTATTTTCTATCTCTTATTAAAAAATATCTTTTAGATGCGATGGACTTACTAGCTTATTGTTTACTAAAAAATCATTTTCATTTAATCATAAAAACTAAACCAGATGTATCTGACAAAAATTTATCGCGAGCCTTTTCAAATTTTTTCAACGCTTACGCAAAAGCCATCAATAAAAGATTTCAAAGAAGTGGAAGTTTATTCAAAGACAGATTTTCACGAATAAAAATAGAAGATGAGAAATATTTGCAATCGCTTATAATTTATGTTCATACAAATCCGACACATCATGGATTTACAACAGATTTTAGAAATTATAAACACAGTTCATACCAAACCATAATGTCGAATAAACCTACACAATTAGAAAGAGATTTTGTTTTAAGTTTATTTGAAGACAAAGAAAATTTTGAATTTGTCCATTTTAATAAGAACACAAGTTTACTTGAAAAATATGTGTTAGAATAACAATTATTAAAGAATTACAAAAATTTGAATAAGACCTCACAGGTTTTTTAAAACCTGTGAGGTCTGAGAACAAACAACAATAATATAAATTATAAACTTTAGTAAATACTAATTTAAGTCAGTAGTAAAATTATATTCATAACAGAAAAGAAATAGAGACCTCACAGGTTTTAAAAACCTGTGAGGTCTGGAAACAAAAATTATATAAATTATAAACTTTGGTAAATACTATTTTCAGTCTGTAGTAAAATTACATTTATAGCAAAAAGAAACAAAGACCTCACAGGTTTTTAAAACCTGTGAGGTCTGAGAACAAAAAATAATATAAATTATAATCTTTGGTAAATACTAACTTAAGTCAATGGTAAAATTACATCATAACAGAAAAGAAATAGAGACCTCACAGGTTTTTAAAACCTGTGAGGTCTGGAAACAAAAAATAATAACAATTATAAACTTTAGTAAATACTAATCTAAATCTGTAGTAAAATTACATTTATAGCAAAAAGAAACAGAGACCTCACAGGTTTCAAAAACCTGTGAGGTCTAAAAAAAATAAATCAAAATATATGAGCCTAAAAGATAATAACAGCTTATCACTAGCAAAACCTGACACCTTCGGCATCAACACCCAACAAAAAATTGCTTTAAGCATAGGATTGGTTGGCTTGTTCATTCTTGTTTTAGCCTTAGTAAATATTAACTTTCCCAATAAACCCGTTGTACTTACTATGGCGTTAGGCTTAATGACCGTTGGCATTATTTGGTTTTCAAACCAAGCTTATCTTACCAAATTAGAAGGTATTAAAAACGATGGCGTTTGGTTTAAATCTATGACTGGTCGGGGTGTTCTTGCTTACACCACAGGAGTGGTCTTAACTACATTCTATATTGTATTATATTTTTATCCCCAATATTTAGGTTTAGGAAAAAACGGTGCTGAAAGTACTGGTTTAATTGCACTGTTCGATCCATTAAGTCGAATTTTAAACGGTGGTCCTGCCAGTCAGTGGTTTGTTTATGGCACACTTTATACCTTGGCAATTTTAGGTTTTGGCTATAAATTTATTTTGAAATATCGCCATAATAAATACCAGCAATTGCGCACCTTTTCTGTAATGTTTTTTCAATTGGGATTTGCTTTTTTAATACCAGAATTTATGGCCAGATTAAATTCAGAAACATTTAAGTTGCCTTATTACGACCTTAAAAATATCTGGCCCTTAAATTACTATAACTTCGAAAAATACAGAGTTGATGATTTCATTAACGCTGGCAATATAGGTTTAGCATTATTGATTTTTGGGGTAGCTTCCATTTTTATCATTACTCCTTACCTTACCTATAAATATGGAAAACGCTGGTATTGCTCTTGGGTTTGTGGTTGCGGCGGCTTGGCAGAAACTGCAGGTGATCCTTATCGGCATTTAAGCGACAAACGCATGTTTGCTTGGAAAGTTGAGCGCTGGGTTATACACAGTGTGTTAGTGTTTGTCGTCTTAATGACCACAGCGGTTATACACAGTTATTTAGGAAACGATAGCAGCAAATATTGGTTGACTAAATCTACTTTTCTTATTATGGTGGCCGTTTTTCTAACAATTATTTTTGCTGGCACTATGATATTTAAACGTCAAGCACTTGATAAAGATGCCAAGTTAGGGGCCATCGGATATTTTGTTATTATTATGGTTTTGCTCGGTATGTATGTGTTTGGAGATAACGTAAAATTATTCATTTTTGAAAAAGAAACACTTCGTTCCACCTATGGATTTTTAATTGGTTCTATCTTTTCGGGCGTAATTGGAACCGGATTTTATCCCATATTTGGAAACCGGGTTTGGTGTAGAATGGGTTGCCCTATGGCAGCTGTTTTAGGATTTCAGCAGCGATTGTTTTCCAAATTCCGAATTACCACTAATGGCGGACAATGTATTTCCTGCGGAAATTGTTCCACCTACTGCGAAATGGGAATTGATGTACGCGCCTACGCTCAAAAAGGTGAAAACATCGTGCGAAGTAGCTGTGTAGGTTGCGGTATTTGTAGTGCCGTCTGTCCGCGTGGCGTTTTAAAATTAGAAAATGATAGTCTAAAAGGACGCATTAACCCTACCGAAATTTTATTAGGAAATGATGTAGATTTAATGGACTTGGTAAACAAGAAATAAATCGCTGTATGTCTGTGCAGTCACAAAATCTAATTAATTTCGCGCACCAAAAAACATTAAATGCCCATAATTAAAGTAATTATTCCCGCTTATAACGAAGCAGACTCCATTGGGCTTGTTATTAAAGATATACCAAATAATGTTGATGAAGTAATTGTAGTTAGCAACAATTCAACCGATACAACCGAAATAAACGCAATAAAAGCAGGCGCTACCGTGTTGTCAGAGAGCAGAAAAGGCTATGGTTATGCTTGTTTGAAAGGATTAGATTATATTTCAAAGCAAGCCATAAAACCGGACATCATTGTTTTCTTAGATGGTGATTATAGCGATTATCCCGAAGAACTTACTAAAATAATTGAACCAATCATTCAACACAATATAGACTTTGTAATTGGTGCTCGGGTAAAATCCAAAAGAGAGAAAGGATCGATGACTTTTCCACAAATATTTGGAAATTGGTTGGCTACCTCATTAATGAAACTTATATTTGACTCAAATTTTACGGATTTAGGACCCTTTAGAGCCATAAAATACGACAAGCTTTTAGCGCTTAATATGCAAGACAAAACCTATGGTTGGACTGTGGAAATGCAACTCAAAGCACTCAAACAAAAGCTTACATACACCGAAGTTCCTGTAAACTACCGCAATAGAATAGGTGTGTCAAAAGTATCAGGAACCATAAAAGGTGCTATATTTGCAGGCGTAAAAATCCTTTTTTGGATTTTTAAATACAGTTTTAGAAAATGATATTTAATACCTTCATTATCGTAATTTACACTGTTGCTATCGTATTGATTTTCCTTTACGCATTGGCACAGTTAAACTTGCTTTTTAATTATTTATCTGCTCACAAAAAGAAAGATAAAGGTCCAAAATTTGATTTAAATAATCCTGACGAAACTCCATTTGTCACGATCCAACTTCCTGTTTACAACGAAATGTATGTGATGGAACGTCTTTTGGAAAATATTGCTAAAATTGATTATCCAAAGGATAGGTTTGAAATTCAAGTTCTGGACGATTCAACCGATGATTCACTACAAACAACGGCAGCGCAGGTTGAAAATATAAAAGCATCTGGATTAGCCATTTATCACGTTACAAGAACTGATAGAAGTGGCTATAAAGCTGGCGCCTTAAAAGCAGGTTTAGAATTTGCTAAAGGTGAATATATTGCTATTTTTGATGCCGATTTTTTACCTGAACCAGATTGGCTAAAGCGTACCATCCCCTATTTTAAGGATGAAAAAATTGGTGTGGTACAAACCCGCTGGGGACATTTAAACCGCAACTACTCGTTGCTGACCAAAATTCAAGCATTTGCTCTTGATGCACATTTCACTTTAGAACAAGTAGGTAGAAATTCAAAAGGTCATTTCATCAATTTTAATGGTACCGCAGGCGTATGGCGCAAGAGCTGTATTTTGGACGCTGGTAACTGGGAAGGTGATACGCTTACCGAAGATTTAGATTTAAGTTATCGTGCGCAACTAAAAGAGTGGAAGTTTAAATATCTTGAAGATGTCGAAACCCCGGCTGAATTACCTGTGGTTATAAGCGCAGCCAGATCGCAACAGTTTAGATGGAATAAAGGTGGTGCCGAAAACTTTAGAAAAATGATGTGGCGCGTGCTAAAATCGAAAAATATTTCAGCTAAAACGAAAATGCATGGTATTCTGCATTTGCTTAACAGTACTATGTTTTTGAATATTTTTATTGTGGCCGTCTTAAGTATCCCAATGCTTTATATAAAAAATGAATACGCCCATTTGCGATACTATTTCTATATCATGAGCTTTTTTGTGGTAAGTACGGTTATATTTTTTGTTTGTTACTGGTTTATGTTCAAGCAAATTTATGGTAGTGGCTACAGAAAATTCTTTGAATATATCGTGATGTTTTTCACATTCTTTTCTATAGCTATGGGTTTTTCTTTGCACAATACCATCGCTGTAATTGAAGGCCATATTGGTAAGCGTAGTGAATTTGTAAGAACTCCAAAATTTAATATTAAAACGCTCAAAGATACTTGGAAAGGCAACAAATACCTGAGGAAAAAACTATCGGTCAATGTGTTTTTTGAAGGCTTCTTAATGTTGTACTTTGCCTTTGGTATGTATAGTGCTTTTATTGTAGGTGACCAAGGTGGCGATTTTGGATTGTTTCCATTTCACCTGATGCTATTTTTAGGTTTTGGCTACGTGTTTTTTAAATCCATTACTTCTAAAGTGTGATCGCCAGGTTTAAATACCCAGCGATTTCCATTTTAATCCTATCTATTTGTATTGCTTGCTATTTAATATTTGGCTACGATTTGGTTCGAAGCAATTTTTTAAAACTGCTTTTTCTTTACAGTATACTTTTTGGAGGCTTTATATTCCTCATAAGCTTCCATAAAAACAACTTTCAACTGCTAGTTGGTTTAGCCCTTGTTTTTAGAGCCTTATTTATAGTAGCTATACCAAATCTGTCACAGGATTTTTACAGGTTTATTTGGGATGGTCGATTACTGGCTGAAGGCATCAACCCATACTTGTTTACACCCATTTCTTTCTTAGAATCAGGTGATTTTCCCATTTCCCAAGCACAAGAACTAATTAATGGAATGGGAAGTTTGAATGCGAGCCACTATTCAAATTATCCACCTTTAAACCAATTGTGTTTTTATATCGCAGGATTATTTTCAGAAAATAATATTTTAGGTTCTGTTATCATTTTACGACTGCTTATTATTGCTGCTGATGCAGGTACTTTGCTTTTTAGCTACAAACTACTTAAAAATTTAAAATTACCTGTTTACCATATTTTTTGGTTCATTTTAAATCCGTTCGTAATTATTGAATTAACTGGTAATTTACATTTTGAAGGCGTGATGATATTTTTCTTAGTATGGAGTCTGTATTTGCTTCAAAAAAAGCAATGGCTGCATGTTGGTGTGATTCTTGGTTTATCGATTTCTGCTAAATTGATTCCACTCATGTTTTTGCCTTTATTTTTTAAATGGTTTAATTCAAAAAAAGAAGAAACCTTGGGTTTTAATAAACTCATAGGCTTTTATTCTATTGTAACTTTAACGACTGTGCTGACCTTTTTACCATTTTACAACGCTAGTTTATTTGATAATTATTCTAAGACCATCGGATTGTATTTTCAAAATTTCGAATTTAATGCAAGTCTGTATTATTTAGCTAGGGCTGTTGGTTATGCGATTTCTGGATATAATCAAATTGCGATTATAGGAAAAATGATACCAATGGTTGTAGTGCTGGTAATATTAGGAATTACCTTCTTCAAAAAAAATTCTGACTACAAAACACTTATGGCATCGCTCCTATTTTGTTTATCATTTTACTTTTTTACCGCAACAACTGTACATCCGTGGTATATAGCCACCGTTTTGATACTTGGGGTCTTTACCAACTATACATTTCCGATTTTATGGAGTTTTGTAATTATGCTCAGTTATTTCGCCTATTTCAATTCAGATAACAGTGAAAATTTCTGGGTTTTAATAATCCAATACGGATGCCTATACAGTTTCTTTATTTGGGAAGTTTTTATACTACAGAAAAATTCGCATAAAAAAACCCTTTCAAAAATTAACATTTTAAAAGGGTAGATTTTATTTGAAATCAATCAACCGTATTTAGTTAACACTATAGTGTTTAACTAGACCATGTTATTTTATTGGATTCATTAATCTTCGTCGTCGTTCATCTCTTCGTCGTCCACAATACCTTCTGGATCTTGAACTGCTTCTGGATCGTCACCATCAAAATCTTCGTAATCGTCTTCGTCGTAATTTTCCATAGTAACGGCCAATTTGGTACTTACTTTCACCAAATACTTGGTATCGTCGGTTGTAACTTCAACGGCTTCAATTAATTCATTTTTAGCGTTTCTAAAGGAAATAATTTGATCGTCGTCGTAACCATCAGGATATTTCTCTACCAATAAGGCAAGAATTTCGGGTGTTAATTTTTTAAAATCAACAATTACACGTTTTAGGTTGTCATTTTTGTTTGGCATAATTACATATCTAATAGGTAAGCAAATATAAGAGGTGCTACAATAGTGGCATCACTTTCTATGATAAATTTTGGGGTATCAATATCAAGTTTTCCCCAAGTAATTTTCTCGTTGGGAACTGCTCCTGAATAGGAACCATAACTTGTGGTTGAGTCGCTAATCTGGCAAAAGTAGCTCCAGAAAGGCGTATCGGTGCGTTCCATGTCTTGATAAAGCATTGGCACTACACATATTGGGAAATCTCCTGCGATTCCGCCTCCAATTTGAAAAAAGCCAATGCCTTTTTTAGAATTCTCGGTATACCAGTCAGCTAAAAAAGTCATGTATTCTATACCAGATTTCATGGTACTGGCTTTAAGCTCGCCTTTAAGCACATAACTGGCAAATATATTTCCCATGGTACTGTCTTCCCAACCAGGTACTACCATTGGTAGATTTTTCTCGGCTGCAGCAAACATCCATGAATTTTTAATATCTATTTCGTAATATTCTTCTAAAACACCACTCAATAGCATTTTGTACATAAACTCGTGCGGAAAAAATCGTTCGCCATTAGTTTCGGCATCTTTCCAAATTTTGTAAATATGTTTTTGTAATCTTCTGAAGGCTTCTTCTTCGGGAATACAGGTATCAGTAACACGGTTCAAACCTTTTTCTAATAAATCCCATTCTTGTTGCGGTGTTAAATCGCGGTAGTTCGGAACACGTTCGTAGTGAGAATGCGCCACTAAATTCATGATGTCCTCTTCAAGATTGGCTCCGGTACAAGAAATGATGTGTACCTTGTCTTGGCGAATAACTTCGGCAAATATTTTGCCCAGTTCTGCTGTACTCATGGCTCCTGCTAGTGAAACGAGCATTTTAGAGCCATCGGCCAATTGTTTTTCGTAGCCTTTTGCGGCATCTACAAGTGCTGCTGCATTAAAATGCAGGTAATATTTTTCTATAAAATTTGAAATCGCACCTTTAGATGTCGTCATCGTCATTGAATTTAGATAATTTGCTTCCTGAGTTGGTGTCTTTGAAATTACTTTCAAAATCGTCTTCCACCTCATCGTCCACAAACTTATAGGTTAACATTTTATAATACAACTTTGCAGCAAGAAAATCTGAAGATTTTTCATTTGGGTTTGGACATAACTCAACAATATCGAAACCAACTACATTTTTTTCTTCAAAAACTTTTTTCAAAAAGTCTAGGGTTTCGTACCAAAACAAGCCACCTGGTTCGGGTGTTCCTGTTGAAGGCATGATTGACGGATCGAAAGCATCTAAATCAATCGTGATATAAACATTATCGGTCATTTGATCGATGGCGCTGTCTGTCCAAAATTCATCGGTTGCCATTTCGTGAGCAAAGTATGCTTTTTCTTCGTCCATCACTGTTGTTTCAATCGCATCCATACTTCTGATACCAACTTGTATCAGGTTAGTGGTTTGGCTAGCTTCATACAAAGCGCAAGCATGATTACACTTACTGCCTTGATAGGATTTACGCAAATCGGCATGTGCATCTATTTGCAACACAGTAAGGTTGTCAAAACACTCGTGAAACGCTCTAATGTTTCCAATAGAAACTGAGTGTTCGCCTCCAAAAACTGTTACAAATTTGTTCTTTTTAATGTATTTCTTAACGGTTTGATGTACCGCATCAACCATTGCTTCTGGCGAGCTTTTCTCCAAAACAGGATCGGCAAGAAACACCCCTTGTTTATATACTTCGGTTCGTGTTTCAATGTCGTAAACTTCCATGTTTTCAGAAGCTTCCAAGAAGGCGTCAGGGCCATTGTCTGCTCCTTTTTGCCAAGTACTGGTACCGTCATAAGGAACAGGAATTAATACAATTTTTGAACTGTCTAATTTGGCAAACTCTTCAGGAATGCCGGCATACGTTTTATTACTCATTGTAACCTAATATTTTAAGTAAGTCTTCACTTTGTTGTTGCTCTTTAAATATTGTTGTCGTGAGGTTGCCCTCGCTATCTTTATCTATTAATAAATGCTTTGGCGTTGGAATTAAACAGTGTTGCAATCCGCCAAATCCGCCAATTGTTTCTTGATAGGCACCAGTATTAAAAAACCCAATATACAAATCTTTTTCTTTGTTGTACTTAGGCAAGTATATAGCATTCATATGCTGCTCACTGTTGTAATAATCGTCACTATCACAGGTTAGACCTCCCAATAAAACGCGTTCGTAAGTGTCGTTCCAGCGATTGAGTGGTAATAAAATGAATCGTTTATTTATCGCCCAAGTATCTGGCAACGTAGTTATAAACGAAGAATTTATCATGTTCCACTTTTCTCGATCATTTTGTTGTTTCTGGTACAAAACCTTATAGATAGCGCCACCACTTTCACCTACTGTAAAACTTCCAAATTCAGTAAAAATGTGAGGCACTGGGATTTCTTCATCTTCACAAGTCAATTTAATTTGATTGAGAATCTCATCGATTATATATTGGTAATCAAATTCAAAAGCTAGCGAGTTCTTAATTGGAAAACCGCCACCAATATTTAGACTGTCTAAAGATGGACAAATCTTTTTAAGGCTTACGTAAACTTTTAAACACTTCGCTAATTCGTTCCAATAATAGGCGTTATCTCTAATACCTGTATTGATAAAAAAGTGTAACATTTTTAGTTTCACTTTCTTATTGTCCTTTATCTGTCGGTTATAAAAAGGGACAATATTTTTGTAGCCAATACCAAGACGTGAGGTATAGAATTCAAATTTCGGTTCTTCTTCCGAAGCAATTCTAATACCAACATTAAATTTACCTTTAATTTCCTGAGAAAGCAAGTCTATTTCCTCGTAATTATCAATAATAGGAATGCAATTTTTATGACCTTCATTTATGAGTTCTGCAATATTGCTGATGTATTCATCGCGCTTAAAACCATTGCTTATTACGTAAGTATCATCGGTAATCTTACCTTCCTTTTTAAGATTTTTTACAATGTCGATATCAAAAGCTGAGGAAGTTTCAATATGAATATCATTTTTTAATGCTTCGTGTAACACATGCTTAAAATGTGAGCTTTTTGTGCAATAACAATAAAAGTATTTCCCCTTGTATTTATTCGTTTTTCGTGCATTTACGAACCATTGTTTGGCGCGCTGAATATTCTTTGATATTTGAGGTAAATATGTAAATTTTAATGGTGCACCATGCGTTTCTACCAAGTTCATTAAATCAATATCATGAAATTGAAGCTCGTTACCTTCAAGATTAAATTCTTCTTGTGGAAAATAAAATGTTTGGCTAATTAAATCTCTGTACTTTGTATTCATTATTTGGGTTGAAGTTTATAAAAATAACCATTTGAAATGGGCTCTAAAAGTATAATTAAAGTTTTCTGACATCTATAAAATCAAATGATGTATTCATTGGTGTGTAATATACATTTTGAAAAATAAAATGTGTGAGGAAATAGACACATCAAAATGGCGCTCAAAGTTTGAGTGTAATATGAACTTAATAGCTTCAACAGTCTAGTGAGGATAGCATTATTATAATGTCTATTTTTTGTTCTACAAATGAAATATAAAAATATGAAAAAAAAAGCTTTTTTTAAAGATTTGCATCTTTTTACTACAACATTTTTAAAGTGTTGATTTCTTGAGAACTAAGATGTTTCCAATGGCCGCGTGGTAAATCTTTTTTGGTTAAATGCGCAATTGCCACACAATCAATTTTTAAAATATCGTAATTAAAGTGCTCAAAAATCGTTCTAATCAAAGTATTACCGATATTTTTTATTTTCAATCCAATTTCGTTTTTGGGTGTTCCTTCAATATAACTGATCTCTTCAACGGCAATTAATTTCCCGTCAATTTTAAATCCATCTTGAATTTTTTTAAGGTCTTCATACTTTAAATTCTTATCCAATTCAACATGAAACAACCTTGGAACCCCATTTTTTGATTGGGTAAATTTTCGAGTAATATCATCATCGTTTGTAAATAACAACAGTCCTGTGGAATTTCTGCCTAACCTACCAATTGGTTTGATATTGGCAGTAGTAGCATTGGCAACCAAATCCATAACCGTTTTACCCTTTGCATCGCTATTGGTGGTAGCAAAACCTTTGGGCTTATTCAGTAAAACATAGGTTTTTTTCTCGGGGTTTACAATGCTGCCATCAAATCTAACTTCGTCTCCTGGCTGAACTTTATGACCCATTTCCGAAACAACTTTACCATTGACGGTCACGCTTCCCATAGAAATATGCATATCTGCCTCACGACGCGAACATACACCAGAATTGGCAATGTATTTATTTAACCTAATACCTCCTGAATCGGTTGTAGCTGCTTTAGGAGTAACCGCCTTTTTTAAGGGTGCATTACCACGGGCATAACTTTTTTTTGAAGAATTATTGCCGCCGCGTCCTGAAATACTTTTTTTACTCTTGTCATCGCTACCTTGATGTCTGCTCATGATGAAATTTTTTGTAAAGATATATCTATCTATTTAAAGTTGTTGCTTTGTTTTATAAAGTTGCTGAAGATAATCATTGAAATTTTTCCAAAAGCTACATAACTGTTCCGCTTGATTTAAACTATTTGGATGTGCGTGCCTTAACGCAGATTCTGTTTCTTTGGGACTCACGGGTGATTCAATAGCTAATTGCGCAAATCGAGAAGTTATTTTATGTATAATATTAGCACATTCTATATGGTTCTTTTGAAAAATTTGTTGCTTAAATAATGCCAACTCCTTTTGATTTTCATTGAGCATTAACTGTAACATTTCAAATAGTTCATCTTTATCGTCGCCAATAAAAGCTTTTAAAGGTTCTAAACTATGTGAAAAATTTGATGGCAAAACACCGTTTTTATTAACCTGATTTTCCACTGTTGTTTCGACAGAATTCAAACGAAAAGCTTCTACCAGCAATCTCACCAAATCTTGACGTTTAATAGGTTTATAGATTCGATAATCAAATATTTCTAAATCTACCTTGTCCTGTTCGCTGATTAAAACATTAGCTGTTGAAATCACACAGTTCCGCGGTTTTAGATTGTGCGCAATAAGTTGTGCTAATAGTTCATTTCCGTTGAGCTGTGGCATTTTTAAATCGAAAATTACCATGTCGTACTGCTTATTTTCTAACAAATGCTCTTTTGCATTTAATGGATTATTTTCGGTAATCACTTCAGCCCCAAAAGAATTTAATATGTTTTGATACAGTTTGGCAATTAAGTCATCGTCGTCTAAAACGTATATTATTTTACCTTTTAAAGCATCTTTAGGTAATATAATCTCTTGCGGTAGTTGATTTACTTGTGTTTCATTTGCTTTTTTAAACTTAAAACGCAAGTCAAATCTAGTACCTTTATTTAGCTCGCTCTTTATTTGAATGCTTCCGCCCATTTTGTCAACGAAAGTTTTTACAATTCCCATTCCTAAACCGGTGCCTTTGATTTTGTTTTTGTACGTACCAGCTTGGTGGTAATCTTTGAAAATTGCGGTTGCTTCTTCCGTACTCATGCCGCAACCAGAGTCTTCAACATATAAATTTAAAAGTATATGATCTTGAAGCTGCTCCTGAGTGTATCCCATTTTTATAAATCCGGTATCTGTGTACTTTACGGCGTTATGCATAAGATTGTAAACGATTTGCTGTAACCTATGCTCATCCGAAATCAAATATACAGGAGTATTATCAAACTCAAAAAATGCTTGTAAACCCTTTTGCTTAATCAGTGGCCTAAAATTGGTTTTTATTCTTTTTAAAACGGTATTCAAATTAAAAGCGGCATTTTCAATTTCTATAATCCCGGCCTTAATTTTAGCCATATCTAAAATCTCATTGGTCATCTGATACAAATAATCGGATGCGGTTTTAATGGCCTGCACATTGTCATCATTTTGGTCTAGAATTTCGCTGTATCCTATTATTGAGGTAAGTGGTGTGCGTAACTCATGACTCATGGTGTAAAGAAACCTTTGTTTTTCATCAGCTTCCCTCAAAGCACGCTTTTCATTTTCTTCAATTTGTTTTTGAAAAAAAATACTCTTGTTTATATCTTTTAAGATTACATAGCTAGAAATGATTCCGATTATCATAAAAATTAAAATTATGATAGTTGATTTGTAAACGTATTGTTTTGAACTGTCTGAGAAACGGTCAACATATTTATTAAATGAGCTAATTTCATCAAAAATTATGTCGTTAATTATTGTTTCGATGTAAGCGTTAATTTGAATATTCTTTTGGAAAATCTCGGACTCTCGCAGTTTGATATTATTCGCAAAATTTATTCTCTTGCGTTGAATGTTTTCAAAGATTGCAATGATTTTAGTTTCAGGCGGACCGGTACTAGAAACATTTAACAAGGTATCGACAGTGGTTGAAACTAAGGTATCCTTTTGCCTTTCAGGAATTACAATTTCAGGTTTTTCTCTGTCTTGTTTGGGTTCTTCCTTCTTTTTAGACGAACCTCCAAATAGCCTTTGGAAAAACGTTTTTCTTTCTTCGGTTTGTTCATTATTAGAAATATCATCAATAATTTCAAGGTCTTGACTGTAAATTTCTGAAGTGATTTGTTTAATGATGGTAACAGAATCTTTACTTGATAAATTGAGTTCTGATAGCTCATCTTGTAACATACCTTCCAAATCGTTTATAAAACTTCTCTGTCCTGCCAGTCGTTCTTTTTCAAGTTGAAGATACTCGATCTGAATCGTTTTAAGTAGCTTTGGAATGGTGTCGAGATTTTGATTAGAAATTGTATTTGTGTGGTAGTAATCCAGTTTTATGGAATCTAAATTTCTTTCAATAACACTAATAATGGTATCTGCCTTTTGTGCCGAAAACCTAATCGAATCTAATAAATATAAGCTGTTTAGTCTATTTACATTTAAGGCGATCTCTTTTAAATATTTGGTCCGTTTTTGCGGCAACATACCTTGCTCAACCTGTTCATTGAGCGAGGTTACACTAGTGTAAAAAAAGAATCCCACACCAGTAAAACCAACTACAATAACGGCGAGAAGAAATAATGTTTTACCCTTTAATTTAAACATGACGATTTACACATTGTTTACAAACTTAAATTCCACTCAACGGATAATTCCAATCTAAAGATACTCAATTAAAATTTCGATTAGATTATAATAATACTTATGTATACGCTACTGCTAAACAAACATCTAGAATACTTCAACCAGAATTCAAATAACATACTAAACTCTACTTAGGCGCTTAAATTAATGATATATAATTGATTTTTAATTGTTTGTGAATTATATTATCGTGGCCAATTGTTAAATAAAACCCATTTTAACCAAATGTTTTATACACATCAATCTACTATTATACAAATTGTATAGTTGTGATACACCTTCTCATCTCTAGGACATTTTTCTGTGTTTTTTAAGTACATGGTTTACTGATTGTTATAAAAGAAAATGAAATTGGAACTGATATTGCCATTGTAATCAAGAATAAAAATGACAAAAGAAATGAATGAAATAATATCTCAAATCACAGTTTATACCGACAAAATGCGAGGCACGTCTCCTGGCGAATCTTTTAAGCTAAGTAATTTATTGATTTTCAAATGGCTTAAATGCTTATTTGTGTTTTTAAATAAGTCTAAAAAAATAACCATAGTCAGTACCATCACGCTATTACTGTTTGGTGTTTCATTTTTAATTTATAGCCACCTAGCTACTGGAGACATATATTTATTGGACCCGAGTAGCTTTCACGGTCGTGCTTTGTTCTTTTTAACCATTTCGCTGTTAATTTTTAAACTTGGCTTTTTCTCGTTTCTATTAGTTTCTTATTCCAAATATAAATCTGTTAAAACGGTGTCGCATGAACAATTACCAAAATGTACAGTTATAGTTCCTGCTTACAATGAAGGGAAACAAGTTTATGAAACTTTAATAAGCCTTTCTAAGAGTGATTACCCTACCGAAAAGCTACAACTAATCTCTATTGACGACGGTAGTGTAGATGATACTTGGTATTGGATTAAAAAAGCTCAAGAAGAGCTTGGCCAGCAGGTCATCATTTTTAAGCAACCTAAAAACATGGGTAAAAGAGCTGCACTTCATCGCGGCTTTTTAGAAGCAACGGGAGACATATTTGTAACAGTAGATAGCGATTCTATTGTGCAACCTTCAACCATAGGTAATTTAGTGTCGCCATTTGTAACTAACGAAAATTGTGGCGCCGTTGCAGGAAACGTTAGAGTTTTAAATAAAGAAAAAGGACTCATTCCGCAAATGCTAAATGTAAGCTTTGCCTTTAGTTTTGAATTTATAAGATCGGCTCAGAGTCTTTACGGTTCAGTGTTATGTACGCCTGGCGCACTCTCGGCATATCGCAAAACGGCAGTGATGAATTGCCTAGAAGATTGGCTCAATCAAACCTTTTTAGGTAATAAAACTAATATTGGTGAAGACAGAGCTATGACCAATATGATATTAAAACAGGGCTCAGATGTGGTATTTCAAAAAGATGCCAAAGTCTACACCGATATTCCTGAAAACTACAGAAGTTTAAAGAAAATGTTTACCCGCTGGGAACGCAGTAACGTAAGAGAAAACATTATGATGACCAAATTTGCGATTGGTAATTACAAAGACGGCAACAAACTAGCGCCTAGATTAATTCTCGCAAATCAATGGATTAAAATTGTGTTTGCATACCCAGCACTTATTTTAATGTTGATCTTCTTGATGTCAAAACCTTTGCTATTCCTTAGTGTGTCATTCCTTGGAATTCTGTTATTTTCATCTATTCCTGCAATATTTTATTACCTTAAATATAACAATGTAAAAGACTCACTTTTAGCTTATACTTACGGTGTTTTTTATGCCTTTAGTTTATTCTGGATTACTCCTTACGCTATTGCAACAGCAGGCAATAATAAATGGTTAACAAGATAAATTTAATACCGCTGAATAAATAGTATTTCTTGTTAATTTATTGATAATGATTTGAATCGATTTAATTATATTTGAAAAAAAACTTTGAATCATATCTACCTGATTGACGACGACGTCTTTTTCAATAAAACATTAGGCACTTACCTTAAAAAACAAAATTTTGAGGTAAGTGCTTTTTTTAATGCGGAATCATTTCTTGATGCCTATAAAAAAGGCGGTAAGCCTGATTTGGTAGTTACCGATTATCGTTTGCCAAATCTCAACGGATTAGATTTAATAAAACAACTTAAAATTTCCAACCCTAATTTACCAGTCATACTCATCACCAGTTATAGTGATGTAAAAATTGCTGTAAAATCTATAAAATTAGGTGCTTACGAATACATCACCAAACCCCTTATTCCAGACGAATTTGTTAAGATTATCCAACTTGCATTAAGTAAAACAACGCAAGAAATTAAGTCCAATCCCACAAATAAACCGCAGCTTATTAAAGGTAATTCCATGCCCGAATTATGGCACAAAATTGAGCTGGTTGCACCAACAAATCTAAGCGTTTTGATTAAAGGTGAAAGTGGTACAGGCAAGGAATTAGTGGCACAATACATTCATGAAAATAGTTCCAGAAAAAAGGAAGTGTTTATCTCAGTAGACTGCGGTGCTTTACCTAATGAAACTGTCTTGAGTGAACTTTTTGGCCATGTGAAAGGGGCATTTACTGGTGCCATCAATTCAAAAAAAGGACAGTTTGAATTGGCTCATAAAGGCACACTGTTTCTAGATGAAATTGGTAATTTGCCTTATAATGCTCAAGTTATGCTGCTGAGAGCCATTCAGGAACGAAAAATTAAACGCATGGGCGATGAACAAGAGATTGAAATAGATATCCGTTTAATTGCAGCAACCAATGAAAACCTTGAATCGGCCATAGCTCAAAACAAGTTCAGACAAGATTTGTATTACAGAATTAACGAGTTTCCATTATATCTTAATCCTTTAAAAGAACGGCTTGACGATCTTGAAGTGTTTATTAATCAGTTCGCAACAGAAGCTTCGGAAGAGTTGCAAAAGCCATACACCGGATTTGATGTTGAAATATTAAGTTATTTTAAAACCTATTCTTGGCCTGGCAATTTAAGAGAATTAAAAAATTATATCAAAAGAGCAGTCTTAATGTCGCCAAATGGTTTTATCGACCTAAATCTTCTACCCATATTTCATCAAGAAACCGCACCCGAGCAACAAGTGAAACCTTCCCATGAAAACCATAGCAGCCTAAAGTCAAAAAACGAAGCACTAGAGTACCAAACCATAAAAAATGCTTTAGAGAAAAACTTCTATAACAAATCAAAAACTGCCGAAGAATTGAATATCACACGTGCAACACTGTATAAGAAAATTACAAAGTATAATTTGCTTGATAACTAATTTACTTCAACCAACTGTAGGACACATAAATTTGAAAAGATCGGTTTCTGGATTGCTCACCTAACAGGTCTTTCATGCTTCCATTTCCTAAATCGGCCAAACCATAGTGATATCGCGCTCCTATGGTATATTGCTCGTAATTGAAGTTAAGGCCCAACGATAAACCATAGTCAAAATTATTTAAGTCGGAAGGGTCTAAATTTGTGCTACTTGGAGAAATAGTATTGGATACATTTGAATTGATAAGATAGCTCATATAACCACCAATTTCCACAAAACTCATATTCTTTTTACCAATAGACAATAGCAAAGGAACTTCAAGGTAATCGAGATTAAGATCATAGGCGTTCAAACCAAAATTGACTTCAGAACCCTTTCTAGAGTAGCCTAGTTCTGTTTGAAAATATATGAGCTCCTCTGTTATATGAAACCTGACGAATGATGCTATATGAAATCCCGTTTTTCGTGACATATCATCTGGAAAGCTGGCGAATACGTTAGTTGAATTAACACCCATTTTTAATCCATAAGTGGTAGATTCTTGTGCGTTCATTAAAAACACAGACCCCAAAACGACAGCCAAAACAATCCCGTTTCTCATTTGATGTTTTAAAGTATCTGTGATTTTATTTATAAATTGCATTGAAACTTATTGTATTGGTTTGTCATTTTTCCATTCTCCATTAAAACTGGTATTATTGTCTCGATCGTACAAAATACCTTTGCCGTGTCTCAGACCATCTTTAAAGTCGCCAACATATTTTTCGCCAGTTTTATAATAAAATGTGCCTTTACCACTTCTGATTCCCATAACAAAATCTCCTTCAAATTTTGCACCATCTTTCCATGTAAAGTCACCTTCACCATTTCTTAAATTATTACGCCATTCACCACGGTAAATAGAGCCATTATCCCAAATGCCCACACCGTTCCCATTTGCCATTTCGTTTTTGGTTTCACCTACATAATGAATTAAATTACCACTTTCATTTTTAAAAGTTATCACCTTGACTACCTCTGCGCGTTGTTGCAATTTTCCTTTTTCTGCTGCAATACTATTTAAGCTATCATTAACATGGGTTAACATCGTAATCTTGCTTTGAAGTATACCTTGAACCGAATCATTCTTAACTTCTAAAGAATCTATTTTTTCCTTATATGCGGCAATTTCATCTTTCAAAAATGAAGTATCATCTCCACTTTGTGATTCTAGGACTTTTTGCAAGAATTTAATTCGTTCTTCAATAGTGTTTTTAAAATTTTTATCATTAGTGATTAATGATTCATATTCAGAAATAGCCTTTTTAATATTGTTACTAAAGATGAAATCCTCATCAATTTCGCTCAGTTGTATAAGGATTTGGTATTGTTCGTTCAATTCATTGTATTGAGAAATTGGCACCAATTGCTCTGTCTGGTATTTACCCAATTGTTTTTTTGAACTTATGAGCCAAATGGATAATGCCACAAGCAATAATGCACTTAAAATTAGCAATACTTTATAGGTTCTTTTTTTAATTTTCTTATTATTAGTCATAAATTTTAGTCATAAAACCTGGTGTCAGGTATTTTCTCATCAAATTTTCTGAAATCTAAATTCCAGTATACATTAAATCTAAATATCCATCTTTCGTTGTAAACAGCGCCATCGGCTAAGGATTGACCAGTGGTGTACATTAAACTCATTGTATATTTTAGGTTCGGCGCTGCGATGTAACCTAATATTGGTTGTATTCGCAAATCTTCTAAAGGACTGTCTATAACTGGATTTCCGCTTTGCATAATAATTTCCACATCGGGTGAAAAGAAAAATGTTCCTGGTCTCATATCTGGTGTGTTCAATGGAATATTCGCCATTACTTTATAACGCCAGCGATTTCTAAACAAATAATCGGTATCTGTAATGGCGTTTGTTCTAGTGAAGCGATGTTCAAATCTAAATCGGTGAAATAATTTAAAATTCTCAAAAGGCTGACCAATAACGTACTCATGCCATATTCTCGGCTCTAAGGTGACTGTTTCAAAGTTCTGGTTGCCTGGTTGTGGAGAAAAATTAAGCCTCAAAACACCACCAATTGTTGCTTGAAAATTATTTGAAAAATAATAATTAATGCCATGTCTGTTATAAATTTGAATCATCCGACCAACAAATGCTGTTGTTTCAAAATCGGTGGTTCTATAGTGTGTTTGTAAGTCGTAATAAAGGTTGTCTGCCAATCTTATTTTGCCATAAGTGCCCAGCCAAACTAGACTAGATGCAGGCTGGGTTTGTGAACCAGCCGGCCTGTCATCTTGTGCTGATACTAGGGTAGTGTAAAAGCATAAAAAAACAAGTACGGTTATAGATATAAGGCTTTTAAATACTGTCATGAACCTGTATTAATTGAGATTTAATTTAAGCACTTCCATAATTTTCTCAACGTCTTTTTCTCTTCTCAAATTAGCTTCCTCAAATTTTGTGTCGTTATCCCTAATATTCATCATACGATTGTAAATCATATCTAAATTTTCAATCTTACCTTCTAATGTTTCACACGACAAATTATCCTTAATATCGTTTAAAGCGTAAGGTAAAAGGTGTTCCTCATAGGCTCGATAAACCCGTTCTTTAAGTCTTTCGCTTATATCGGCCATTAAAAATGGATTGAATGAAATTCTGGTATATTCTTCGTCTAGCCGTTTTGCTTTTTTGTCAAACTCAACCAATTCATCCCACAAAAACGAAAGTTGATTTAAACAAGTATTATAAGTTTCAATTGTAATTTTTTTATCATCTATAGTTAAATTGGTGTAATCAGCAATGAGATTATTGGTAAACCGAATAACCTCTTCCGACATATTAAAATGGTAGGAATTATAGTCGTCGCTTTGATTACTGATACTGAATGATGATATAATTTTCTCCTTATTTGCGAAAAGTTCATTTTCAAAATCGGATAAAAATTCCTGTTTTTGAGATTCACTCAAAATAATATTTAGTAAGCCATTTTGTCTTTGTACATCATCGTAAACAGCATCCACCAAGTCGGAAACATCTGTTAGACTAAAATTTGAACCTTCGGAAACCGCTGGAAAGTTGCGATCTAAGTTTATTTGTTGATCTTGAAATTGATATATACCCGAACTCGAAAAGTTAATCTTAGGATAAATTTGATTGATAATAATAGATCTATCTACATACTGAAAGGCATCATCTACCACTTTTGAAAGTAAATCTTCAAATTGATTTGATTCATCTTTATAAACCTTCAAAATTGCATTAATTCTATTTAGCTGAAGGTTGGATGCCATGCTAGCTTTTAATTTCTTGTTAATAAAAAAGCTATTTATACTTTCAACTATAACATTGTATTTTTTCTTAATGTTTTGTAGTGCTACTGAGTCTGCTTCTGAATAGGCAAACTTTTTCACCTTAAATTTTCCGAATCGGATATTGTTCTTTCCTGGAATGGTACTCCATAGATCTAAATTATTATAGTAACCAAAGGACAATAACACATGTTCCATAAATTCGTTGGATTGATTTGTGATTTCTTCAAAATTAATATTTGATGGAAAGTTCTTTTCTTTTATTTTTTTGATATTTATATTGAAAATATCAAAATAACCATCACGCAAACCAATCTCAACCCATGCCTCTTTATCGCTGTCAAACTCCGTTGCAAAACCTTCATAAACAACCTCAAATGTCTTGCCATTAATCTTAAAAAAATTTCCTTTAAAAATCCCGTTTTCGAATCGCTTAATCTCTTCAATTTTTTGATCAGAATAATTATGAACAATGAGCCAATCACCATCAAGCAGTCCTTCACTATTAAAGCTCCCTCTAATTTTAAAATCTTCCGATAAAGCCTGTAGGTTTCCAACCATATTATCACCTTTAAACGACGCATAAGTTTGAAAAACAGTATCCTTTGGAATTGAATTGGCAAAATTTAAATTGACAACAGACCAGTTACCCTCTGCAGTTCCATTATTAAATTTAGCATTAACTTGATGTTCAATTCCGTTGGTTGACACCAAAACATCGTAATTAGAAATTTGGGTTTGATTAGAAGTATTAAGTCTTTTTTGAACAAACTGCCAGTTACCCGTTCTATTATTGTTTTGATAATCACCTAAAAAACCTAAGGTTTCGTATTGGTAATTGCTGTTTTCAGTTTCTTTGGTGGATTGAAAATTAAATTTTCCACTTAAAACAGTATCCTTATTTTTTAAATAATATTCGTAATTTAAAACGCCTTTTATACTATCATTAATGTTGTAATTATCAATTTTAAACTGATTTATACTTTGACCAAAAGAATTAAAATAGAACAGCATAAACAACCATAGCAAACAGCTTTGGTTTATGTATTGTTTTAAAATAAATTTCTTCCTTTTATAATTCATAGGTTACAGTTACTTATACTTTTTGATTTTATAAAACTTGGTTTTTTATTTAAAAATAAAACCCAAAATTAAATTGATACACCGCATTTTTCTGGGAATTGGTCTGTTCAGTAGGGTTTTTTAAAACATTAATAAGTCCGTGCGAATATCTTAAACCTATAAAAAAGCCCCAATCGGTTCTATAATTTAAACCTAAATTAAGGAGCGCATCAGCATTTCTATAATTGCTTTTTACACTTTGAACAATTCTTTCACTTCCTATTCTATCATCACGCTCAGCACGAATGAGATAAGCAAACTGAAGTCCACTTTCAACCGCAAAACCTTGAGTAAGATAGTATTTCCCCATTAGAGGTAAAGAAAAATAATCGAGATATAAATCATTGTCAAATCTTATTCCTTGATCAACACCACGATCAACTTCACCTTGTCTTGAATAAATGAATTCCGGCTGTAAACTAAACCGCTCATTAATCTCGTATTCTAAAATAGCGCCAATATTATATGTGGCTCTAACATTTAAGCCACTTCTATCTGTAATTAAATCAGCTACATTAGCTCCTGCCCTAATTCCGTAGGTAATTTTATCCTTTACAATCTGGCAATAAATGTTGGATGAAATTAGGTAAATTAATAGTGATAAAATTATCGATCGCATTGGCTGGATTTGATTTCTCAAAAATAAAAAACTTAAAATAACTTTATCTTAATAAATCTTAAAACTTGCGTATTCTATGGAGTTATCTAATGTTTTAATCAGTAAGCTTTAACAATAAGTTCACATCTATTAAAACTATGCACACAACACCAAATACAATTATAAATTTAACAATGTTATGCAGCCAAGTATATTGATATTTGGAAGTTGATTGCCACAACAATACTATAAAAATAAAAAGCATAAAAATACTGGAGAAAAAGTAAATAGACATATATCCCAAATTAAATTGTGTGAGCAAAATAACAATAGGTATAGCGGTTAAACACACCAAGGCCGTCACAATTTTTTTTGAAACTGCACTTCCGTATTTAACAGGAATTGTTTGGTAATTTTGAGCAAAATCGCCTTTTATGTTTTCTAAATCTTTTACCAATTCACGAATACTTATCAATAAAAACAAAAACAGCGCATGGTAAAAAATCACCAATTCAAAATTGCCATAATAGATAAAAATGGCGAAAAATGGGGTAACCGCGAGAATGGCAGAAACTAAATTGCCAACCATGGGCAGCTTTTTTAATTTATGCGAATAAAACCAAATACCGAAAATATAAAGCGCAAAAAACATCACGGCCCTAAACGATACATAACTTGCAAAAACAACAGACAAAAAATTGAGCGTAAAATAAAATGACAATTTGGTGTTTTGGCTCACCAATCTATCAAGCATAGTTTTTTGTGGTCGGTTAATTAAATCCTTTTCCGAATCGTAAAAACTATTAATGATGTAACCGGCAGCAATTGTAGCCGATGATGCCAACACTAGCATGAGCAAGTTAACGTCTACCAATACCGCTTTTAAAGGTTTGTCATGAGCAAAAATATAAATGGATGCCAAATATTGCGCCAACACAACCACCAATATATTGTAACCTCGTACTACCGAGAACAGACTGAAAAACTTTAGAACTATATGTTTTTGTCTGCGCGATAACATCATAAAATTTAAAATAAAAAAAGGCAATTTAGAAATATTGCCCTTAAAAGTTAGAAGTTATATACCACTTCAATTTTGTGACCATGAAGCGATTTTTTAGCTTTTTCAAGATTTTCAGTAAAGCCCAAAATATAACCGCCACCTCCCGAACCACATAGTTTAAGATAATAGTCGTTGGTTTCAATGCCATTTTGCCACAATTCATGAAATTGCTGCGGAATCATTGGTTTAAAATTTCTTAATACCACTTTAGATAACTTTTTGGTATTTTTAAACAACGACTTGATATCGCCTTTTATAAAATCGTCTACACAAGCATCGGTGTGTTTTACAAACTGGTCCTTCAACATGTTTCTAAAACCTTCTTGCTTCATGTTTTCCATAAATATACTTACCATCGGCGCCGTTTCGCCAACAATACCGCTATCTAATAAAAACACGGCACCTTTACCGTCAGCCTTTTGATAAGGAATTCCGGTTGCCTCAATATTGTCCTTAGAATTTATTAAAATTGGTAGACTTAAATAGCTATTTAGAGGATCCAATCCAGAAGACTTACCATGGAAAAAAGACTCCATTTCAGAAAAAATAGCTTTTAACTGTAGTAACTTTTCACGGGTGAGATTTTCTAAAACTGTAATTTTATTGAGGGCATATTTATCGTAGATGGCAGCAACCAAAGCACCACTGCTTCCAACGCCATAACCTTGCGGAATAGAGGAGTCAAAATACATACCAGCTTCAACATCGGCTTTGAATGTATCTAAATCAAAACTGACTAATGTTTCATCTAAAGTTGAAAGATGATGTGTGAATTTTTTAAGACTTTCGTTAGATTTTAAAGCCTTTTCAGAACTATCGCCATCCATTTTTAAAGCACCATTGTAAAAATTGTAAGGAATAGATAAGCCTTTCGAATCTTTGATAATGCCATACTCGCCAAAAAGAAGAATTTTCGAATAAAACAACGGACCTTTCATAATTAAATTACCTAAATTACTAATACAAAGCTAATCAATAAAATTACACATACAATTTGAATACTACTTATTTAAGTTTTATTTATTATAACAATACTTTAGCGCCAATTCCTACAACATCATGAATGTATTTGCCATTCTCGCAAAATACAGCTAACTCATTCTCAATAAACCTACTAACCTCTTCTTTTTCAGCATTAGGATACAGTACATGCACATTGGCTCCGGCGTCTAAAGTAAAACAAATTTTACTCGATGTTTCCCTTCTAAACTCCCATATTTTATGAATGATACTCAAAGTATTGGGCTTCATTAAAAGAAAATAGGGCTCACTTGTCATCATCATGGCGTGTAAACTGAGTGCTTCACTTTCAACAATGCTGATGAATTTATCAAAATCTCCTGTTTTTAAAACTTCCAGAATAGCTTCAAAATTTTGATTGGCCTGATTAAATCGCTGTTCTGCAAATGGATGGTTGTGCATCAAATCGTGCCCAACGGTGCTGGATACGACTTTTTCGCCTTGATCTACTAATAAAATAGTATCGCAATAATCTTTAAAATTGTCGTGAATTTCAAAAGGCAAAGTCGTACCTATTAATTGACTACTTCCTGGCAAAACTGGATGCTCACCCCAAACTACCAACGGACCCTGTATACTTCTACAAGCACTACCAGAACCCAATCTTGCTAAAAATGAGGCTTTAGCGTAAAAATATTCATCGGTTATATCGCTATTTGTTAAACGCTCTAAACTCATCAAACACAAAGCTAAAGCGCTCATACCACTAGCTGAAGATGCAATACCACTACTATGAGGAAAACTATTGCCGGTTTCAATTCTAAATTTAAACTGTTTCAAAAACGGCATATAAACTTCAATGCGCTCAAAAAACTTTAAAATTTTGGGTTCAAAACTTTCAGCTCGTTGGCCGTCAAGATATACCTCAAATTCAAATTTATGAGTGTTTGAAGGTGTGTAGTGCAACTTGGTTTTGGTATGGCAATTACTCAGGGTAAAACTGATAGAGGTGTTTTTAGGTAGCTGCTCACCGTATTTCCCCCAATATTTCACTAAAGCAATATTGCTGGGCGATTGCCAAGAAACACTTCCAGTAGTGAAATTGGCTTGGATGTTTTTTGAAATAAAATTTTCTGTTGTCATGCGGGGCAAAGATAACAGTTTTTGAATTCTTTACTTTCTGTGCTTTTGAGAATTATTTGCTGAAAAAGCATT